>JAUSMW010000005.1 GCA_030645815.1 Candidatus Saccharimonadota bacterium | reverse complement strand
CATATTTTAATTCTAAATTTATCTGGAACTACTGTTGTTTTTCTATTACCATCAATTGCAGATACCATAAAACTATATCCAGAAACTCCATTTATAGTTCCTTTACCTTTATATATGGCTTGTGCTCCGGCAATTACCAATGACATAGCATCGTGGCTGCTACTGGAGAAATTTAGATTCCCGGTTTGAAACTGAAACTCTGTGTTTCCATCCACTTGAGTACTTCCTTTTTTGTATTTGGCATTAAAGCCGAAATTGGCTTTTCCGGTAAGTGCTGTATTAGCATAATATGCACCTGTAGGAGAATTAATCCATCCTCCTCCGGTAACAAAACCACCGTTTGGATCGTATATTGCAAGATAGGCAGTTGATGAAGCACATCCAGAACCTGCTGCAGCTGTGATCTTATATACTTCAACTGCAAGACCGGAAACAGAATAGGTTGCTAAGCCATTGCTATCTGTTGTTACTGTAGGATAAATTATAGGTGAACCATTCCCATTATCAAGCGTAAATACAACTGGTATTCCAGAAAGATCACCTGATACTGCTGAAGTAACCGTTGCGCTTAAAGTTGCTGAAGAACCTAATGCTACTGGAGCGCTACTGGCGCTTGCATCAATATTTACTCCATTAATTGTAAATGAAGCTGTGTTATAGGCAATGTTATAATTACTGTTAGCAACCGTATTCTTGTTGATTGCATAAGTTCCCGCAGACTCACCTGGTACTCTTGATAAGGCTCCAGTGAAGCTGATTACTGCTCCATTGGCTAATACACTTCCTACTACTGGACTAGATACAAAAGTTAAGGCAGGATTAACTTGGCCACAATATTTTGCTTTCGCATCCGCATTCACTGCCACTGCAAGTTGACCGATAACCAGGTTTGCTCCTGTATAAGTAATTGCGTAGTTGCTGTTGGCAACCGTATTTTGGTTGATGGCATAAGAAGCAACTTCTTCTCCTGGGGCTCTTGATAATGCTCCAGTAAATGAGATTGTTCCCCCGTTTGCTAAACTACTTCCAACTGCCGGAACAGAAACGAAGGTCAAGGCTGGATCAACATCCCCGTAGGTTTTGGATTTAGCATCCGCATTCACTGCCACTGCAAGTTGACCGATAACCAGGTTTGCTCCTGTATAAGTAATTGCGTAGTTGCTGTTGGCAACCGTATTCTGG
>JAUSMW010000269.1 GCA_030645815.1 Candidatus Saccharimonadota bacterium | reverse complement strand
CGTTATTTCCGGTTCCTGCGGAAATGGAAGCAGTTGGAGTTCCACTACCGACATTTATAAACGCAAACTTAGCTGAAGTTGAGGAAACACCTCCCAGTAAAAAGTCTTGGGTAATAATTCTCTCGTATATAGCCCCTGATCCTTGCTCGAATGGTGAGCCTCCGTTGACTACTGGGAGTATCCCCAAAACATCAGCGGAAGCAAGATCTATGGCGGACGATGTCAATCTGCCGGTTACATCAGCATGTAAAATTCCGGTAGAGTAACCGGACAAAACAATTCCATCGCTAGCATTATTTCTCCCTGATATAATAATGTCTCCGGTCGTGCTATTCCCAAGGGTTAGAGTCTGAGCATTTGTAGTACCCAAAATACCACTTCCAGTTAGGAACGCCGCGTTATTTCCGGTTCCTGCGGAAATCGTTGCAGTAGGAGTTCCTGCTGCAACTCCCGTAATGGCAAATTTCGCAGATGTTGTTGCATTTCCACCAATTGCAAAATCAACAGTTGAGTTGGTCGGAGAGAGTAGTCCATTATTAAGCTGCAAGTAATTATTTCCTAATGCAAATCCGCAATTAACGGATCCCTGGATACAAATTGTTCCGGATTCGTCAGAAAAAGCAACCGACCGTGGAGCCGTTACTAACGAGCTAAGAGTTATGGGAGAACTTTGTCCTCCATAAAAGTCGACAGTACCATTATTTGTAATTCTAAATCTTGTTGTTCCAGCCGAAGAAGCAGTAAGGATGTCTCCGCTATTTGTTTGGTTCACAATAAGTGCTGCATTACCACCAATGCCTCCTGATATTGAAAGAGGTGCGGGAGTTGTTGCAGTTCCAACAAAAACCGAAGTGTCAGCGTCTGCTACAAGTATTAGGTTTCCTGTTCCATTTGGTGCAAGTGTTAAGTTGTCATCAGATACTGTTCCGATTGTTGCAGCAGCTCCCGCTCCCAAATTGAATGAAGTGGAACTTACCCCAAGTGTTGCTGCGGTGGTAATAGTCGTAAGACCAGATGCGGTCAGAGTTGTGTCCGAAGCAGCAAATGTAATTTCGTTAGATCCTGAATTGATAGTAAAGGCACCGGTAGTTGTAAATGTTGTTGTTGCCCCATCAAAAGCGATATCCGTATCGGCTATTGAGACATCGGTTGAGTTGATATCAAGAATAGATCCTGCAACTAATGATAGAGTGGTCGCATTATCAAATGTCAATGTTCCCGAAGTAAAGTTGTCCGAAGTGTCTGATCGCAAGAATTGTGCCGAATCAATAGAATCAATAGTGTCTGCATCAAGACCGCTTCCCGACCCATCATTACCAGAAGTCCACACTGTACCACCAGTTGTGAAAGTGTATGTCTGGTTTCCGGTTATAGAATCTACATCAAAAATCCCGTAATCTGAGCCGCCCCCATTTTCACGAATCCTTAAATCATCACCAATTGTAGTTAGTCCGGTAGCAGAAACCGTAAATACGTTAACCCCTGATGCGGAAGCGGCAATTACATCTCCGGTATTTAATTGGTTCACAACAAGTGCTGCATTCCCACCAATACCTCCACTGATTGAAAGGGGAGCGGGGGTAGTGGCATTACCTATTAATACAGAAGTGTTGAAATCAGATGCTAGTACTAGATTTCCTGTTCCATTAGGTGCAAGGGTTAAGTTGTCATCTGATATTGTTCCAATTGTAGATGCTGCTCCTGCACCTAGATTGAATGATGTTGCACTTACACCAAGAGTTGCAGATGAGGTTATGGTTGTAAGACCCGTTGCCGTTATTGTTGTATCGTTTGAGGCAAGTGTTAGTACATTTGATCCTGAATCAAGGGTTAGTGCTCCAGTTGCAGTAAAGGTTGTTGTTACT
>JAUSMW010000268.1 GCA_030645815.1 Candidatus Saccharimonadota bacterium | reverse complement strand
CAGCAATTTCAACTGGAGATGCTTCTAGCAGCGATGTTTCAGTTGCGAATAGAGTTAACTCAAACGTAGTAGGCAGTACAGGATTTTCTCTTCCAGAACTTCCTAGCTTACCAAGCAGCTTGAATGGATGGCTCGTAGCCTTTATGGCTATGTTTCACTCCTAAGTTGTTTTAGGTTGGCCCGCCTGTCTGATTGACAAGGCGGACAGGTTCTTTTTCTGGGTCCCGCCGATTGGCGGGCCCAGGAAAGGGCCGTAAGGATTAGATTAAAGGTAAAAGTTTAAGAAGACCGATTTTTATCTGTAATTTAAAAAAATTAGTTTATTAATACTAAACCGAAAGGGAAACAGTGAATAAAATACTGACCAAATCAAAAATTACTCTCACAAGCTTACTTTTAGCTAGTACTTTAGCGTTTCCTTTTAATAGTGTTTTTGCAATCGAAGCCCCAACACCACCGACAGCTCCAACTGCACCAAGCGCTCCTGTGGTCGATGTTCAAAACGTTCCTTTAAACTCGTCAGATTCCACACCACAATCTGGTAGCGAATCGGTCAATAGTGGTAATGGGGCTGGATCAAACAACAACTCTTCAACTTCCACTACCAACGATACTGAAATCACAAATGTAAATGATGCGAACGTTACCAATGATCAGAATGTTGATGTTAGTACTGGCGGTAATGAGGCCAATAAAAACGGCGGTGATGCTTCAGTTACTAGTGGAAATGCAGGAGTCAGTGGAGGGTTGATGACTGATATTAACAATAATACAATCACCATCGGTGATCTTTGTGGACAAGGTTGTTCTGAAGGTTTTGTTGCCGCCAACTTGAAAAATGGCAATGGAACATTAAATAACGCTGATGGCAGTTTAACTAACTTAGTTATAATAAATAATTCCAACAATCTAAATCTAACCAACAATTCTAATCTTGGAGCTTCAACTGGTTACAACAGCGCTTCAAAAAATATGGGCAGCGGCACGATCGTTTCTGGAGACGCTGATGTTGTCTTCACAACCATAAACTTTGGTAATAACAATGGAATTAACGCCACAACAGCTGATTACAATATTGTTGATAATCAAAGCAGTGATCTTTGGATTCAGTTCCCAACTGGAGTTGCCAGTGGATCTGGGCTTGGGAATCTCGGTGCGATAAATAGCGGTAATGGTGCTGACTCCAACAATTCTGCGAGTACTTCTTCAAACAGTTCAACTCTGATTGACAATAACAACAACCTTGTTCTAACCAACGATGTCAATCTTTACGCCAACACTGGTAATAACAGTTCTGATAAAAATATGGGCAGCGGAAATATCACCACTGGAGACGCGAATATTGCTTCAAACGTAATTAACTTCCTCAACAACAATATTGTCGCTGGCGCGCAGTGGCTGCTTTCAACAGTGAATATTTTTGGCAATATGACTGGAAATATAATCTTGCCACGAGATTCAGGTTTGTCTGGCTGTAGTGGTTGTGCGGTTGATCTATCTGGCGGAAATATTGGCAATGGTGCTGGAAGTGATAATTCAGCCAATACTTCAGCTGACAACACAACTGTAATTAACCAAGTCAACGATGCGACAGTCGGGAATAACTTAAATATTGATGCCAACACTGGCGGAAATAGTGTTGACAAAAATATGGGTGATAGTTCGATCTCAACCGGCAACACCAGTGTTAGTTCAAATCTAGTTACGGTTGCCAATACTAACGCTGTTGGTCAGGGAGACACCTGGTGGCTGGTGATCGTCAATAACCATGGAACTTACACTGGTCAAATAGTTGGTGCCAACGATAATATGATTGCTGGCTCTGGGTTGCAGTTTGGAGTTTCTCCAAACGGGACAGTCTACGCATTAAATTCCGGAAACGGAGCAGATTCAACTAACAATGCAAATACCAGTTCTGAAAACTCGACAACAATAAACAATACAAATAACGCGACAATCAACAACAACATCAATATTGATGCTAACACTGGTAACAATACTGCAGATAAGAATATGGGTGGGGCGGATATCCAAACGGGTGATGTGAATGTAGTAAGCAACATTGTTAATTTCATCAACAACAATTTTGTCGGTACCAAATTTGTGGTCACATTCGTAAATATATTCGGTAGCTTTTCCGGAAAAATAATTACTCCAGATCAGGATCTACCAGATGCTGCTGGAATAGGAGGGCCAACAAATGTTGACCTCGGCCCTTCAACTACAAGTTCCGGTAAAGAGATAAAATCAACGAAGGTTAAAACATTAACTGCTCAGACAGGTTCTGTAA
>JAUSMW010000251.1 GCA_030645815.1 Candidatus Saccharimonadota bacterium | reverse complement strand
TCTTGACCACTAATGCCGGTTTTCGCAACATCTCCAGTTTTTTTATCACTTATTTCATATCGATGCTGCATTTTAGTACTGGCCTTACTATTACCATGCGTTCCTGACATGGCCTTTTCACTAATGTCAGCCACTCTATTCGCATAGTTATTTACAGCGCTGCCCGGCTCCGTAACCGCAGCTACGCCTTTGGCAAGAAGGTAGGCTGTCGCCATGCCGCTCTTATCAGCCTTGTGTCTGGCTTCTCCTGTCGGGTCGATATAATTAACCGGATCATTTCCCACATACGCATACATGTTCATATTGTCTGCGTAGAAAATCGGATCGGTTTGCAAAAACCTTCCGAGCTTCGGCGAATATACGCGCGCTTTGTAATGGAATAATCCTAACTCTTTAAGCCAGATTTGCCCCGTATAACCGAAGCGACCTTCATTTGTTGTGGCTGGAATACCGAAACTGTCATAAGTCAGTTTACTGCGATAACCACCGGAGCCGTCTGTTCTGGCGATGATGCTGCCTTGATGATCTGCATGTAAATAGGTGCGGTTGCTAACACCAATGCTACTGCTGCCGTATTCAACCCAAGGTTCATCAACTTGGTCGCCATGCACATAGCGGCGAGTGAGGCCGTTGCTGCTGTTGTATTCCGCAACTAGTGCGTCGCCGTCATACAAGAATTGAGTTACTACACCACCGATGGTGGTTTGGAATAAACGCCCTAAAGGATCATAAATAAAATTGGAATTTACGCCGTTGGTAGTACTAACCAAACGGTTTTCCATATCGTAGGTGTAAGTGGTTGCACTATCGCTTGTATCTTTGATGAGATTTGCGTTGTTATCGTAAGTGACCGTAAAACCGTTAATGCTTATGTATTGATTGAGACCATTAGGTACATAGGCGCCGGTTTTATTCGCATTGCCTGCATAGCTGTAAAGATTATTGCTTTGCGTGAATTGCGTTACTTGGCTGACGGGGTTGTAGATAAACGTATTGGTAAGGTCGTTTGCAGTGCCTGCAAAATCTTGTGTGAAACTGCCCAAACGCATAGCGTTATCACGTGCGTAAGACGTTTTTGCACCACCAGTACGGGTAATGGATTTGCGGGCTCCGTTTTCCCAATAATCCAGTGTTAATAAGCTAGTGTTTAATAATTCAGAAACTTTATTAACACGATTCAATCCGTCAAAAGTGTAAGTAAAATATTTGTCATTATTATTAGTATTGTCCGGATGAAAAATTTGAGTTCTATTGCCATTGCTATCGTACTTATAGATAAGTTTTCTACTATGGCCACCCATAGTCGTTGTGGTTTCAACAACTTGGCCGAATCCATCAATTTTATTAATTACCCCTGCGCCGGTATCACTACCATAGCGTGAGTGCAGAGTAACGCCACGCAAGTCATAGTTGTAGTAAATATCGCTGTAGGTCGCGTTTGCATAATTCTTGACGATTAAACGATTGTTGTTGTCGTACGTGTAATTAATTACCTCACCAATGATGCCACTCCGCTTGCGCTCCATGACCATGTTGTTATTAGCATCGTACCCGTATTCGTTGTAGTCCAAATTGTTGTAAATACCAGGGGTTGTTTTGGACGGATAATAACGATACTGCAAGCGATCAAACGCATCGTACTCGAGTCGAGTTAAATTGCCGTTTGCGTCTGATTGGTTTTTCAGTAAATAGCCATCGTAAGTATTGGTTACATAAATTTGTGCGAGGGGAGTTCCCACACCTCTCTCTTCAGTCAATACCTGATCCAAATCATCATAGGTGTAGCGAGTAATTCTATCCGGCCCTTCAGCCCCTTGCGTGCTCAGAGCACAGGCATCAGTCGGCAAGGAGTTATAAAACGCTTTATTCATGCGCCGCGCTTTACACTGAACCAGTCCTTTAGCGTTGTATGAGTACTGGGACAGCGCCTCAAGAGTGCCGTTAGTACCTTTTATCCACTCCTTTATTTTTCGGCCG
>JAUSMW010000032.1 GCA_030645815.1 Candidatus Saccharimonadota bacterium | reverse complement strand
AGTTTCCTATCGTAACTGTCCCATTACTAATTGTCATTGTTCCGCTCAGAGTTGTGTCTCTGTCTATATTTTCTGTATAACTGCAATCATAGCCGCCATAAATGGAAACTGATTTATTCTGGTTAAAAATGAGAGCTTCGTTGAGTATCCCCATCTGGCTCTGAATTGTATCACCAGTGACTGCCGTATAGTACGCTTCCTGTAGAGTAGGATATTCGGTTCCTGCACCCATTATCCTTACCGGAAGATGTGTGCAGCCTACAGACGTCAAAGCCTTATATGCATTTAATCTACCGCCCGTCAGGACGTTATCCGTCAATGAGCTTTTAGCATCAACATTGTTCAGGATAGCATTTTTTATCTCAAGACTGCTGAGACCGGTATCCCATGCCCTGATAAGTCCAGCAACCCCTGCTACATGAGGAGTTGACATAGATGTCCCGCTGCTCATACCGTAGATATTACCCGGCTTAGTACTAAACACATTAACCCCTGGAGCTGCGAGGTCCACTGATGCAGATCCATAATTTGACCAGGATGGCATATTATCATTGTGATCTGTTGCTGCTACTGCTATAACGTTTGCTACATCATAGCTTGCAGGATAAAAAGGGTTAAGATCATTATTTGTTCCATTATTCCCTGCAGCTGCCACAAAAAGAACGTCGTTAACATTGGCATAGACAATGGCTTCCCTCAGGGCAGTAGAGTATCCGTCGCCTCCCCAGCTGTTACTCAGGATATTGGCTCCATTGTCCACTGCATACTCAATAGCCTTAATAACATCCGTAGTAGAGCCTTCACCATGAGAGTTTATAAACTTTAAAGGCATTATTTGAATACCCCAGTTAACTCCCGTTACGCCTATCCCGTTATCTCCAACAGCGCCGATAGTCCCTGAACAATGGGTACCATGTCCATGGTCATCATATGGGTTGTTGTCTTCTGGTTTTGGGACATTACATGTTCCATTAGAGTTATAATCTGCGCAGGTTGAAAAATCCCATCCCTTGTCATCGTCTATATAACCATTGCTATCATCATCAATACCGTTACCCGGTATTTCTCCGGCATTTGTCCAAATGTTGGCAGCTAAATCTTCGTGGGCATAATCCACTCCCGTATCAATCACTGCAACTATTGCATTGGAATTCCCGGTATAGATGCCCCATGCCTCAGGCGCATCAATGTCAGCATCAACAGTCCCGCCCGTCTGGCCATCATTGTGAAGACCCCAGAGATCGTTAAAATCAGAA
>JAUSMW010000248.1 GCA_030645815.1 Candidatus Saccharimonadota bacterium | reverse complement strand
TGTAATAGCAGTTATAGTCCATATAGTGAGTCATATAGTCATCGCCGTTTGTGCCGCGATGTATGCCTCTGCCATCTTTGCCTGCTTCATAATCGTCAAAAGCATAAGTGGTGGCCGTGGTACTTACAAAGATGTTGTTGTATATATCCGAACCTGTAGGATAGAGCCAGCTTGAGTATGAACCCTCACCACCTCCTGGCAGACCAGTCACAAATGCAGACCCAAATGAGTAAATGGTGTTGTTGAATATATGGTTTTTACCGCTGGTCGCTTCAAACAATGCTAAATTACCGCGTAAGAGGTTATGATGAATAGAATTATTCGTGCCGTACATAACAAAACTATGAGGTGTTCCTCCGGTATTTGTCGTGTTAAAACCAAAATCAACATTATTACAGCCAAAATAGAGCCGAACCGCTGAACCTTTACCGGAAGTAATAGTGTTGTTTATGATTTCACATCTGCCGAATCCTGTATTTACTGCGGCGGCGGTTTCCTCACCCAGATAGAGGGCAACACTGTCGTTGTCAACTGACCCGCCTGTTATAGTGCAACCTGAGATCAGCAAATCGCTGATCTCATCAATGATTTTTACTGCGATATCCCCAGAAGAAAAACTACAGTTGCGCATTTTACAGCGTGTTATAGAGGCAGTGTTGGCTATTGATAACGCTATGGAGGCGTTCCCAGCAGTGCTTGTGATGTTTGTATTATAGATATCGAGCATGGCAACCGCTCCAGATATCAAAAAATTTGCACTGAAAGCACTTGAAGTAATTGTGCTGTCAGAAATTGTAATGACTCCAGCTTTTACGATACTCACTGTGATGTTTGTACTTGATAAAGTACAGTTTGCTAAAGTTATATTTCTTGCCGATGACCCAGAATCTGAGGCGATCTGTAAAAGCTTGTTTGCACTTCCGGTCTGGGTTATGGAGCAATTTGTCAATGTCAAATTCATACCTTTGTCAGCTGCGAACGTGACGGCCTTGCGGCTGGCTGTCGAAAATGCCAATATCATTTCGTCAACTGAGAGGCTTCCGCTTGTGCATCCGTCGACTTCGATAGCTCCATAATCTGTGCCGTATCCGCCATCATAGGTAAATGTCCACGCCCCGCCGTTTTGCGAGCATATTACAAAGTTTTTATCATTATGCTTAGAACCGCTGTCGTCAAATCGCAACTTGTCGGCAGCAAGTGTATCGCCATCTTTAACAATCACCGTGCACGTCTCACCCGCATCCACGGTCTGCGTATCTATTGCCTTTTCAATCGTTGCCCACGGAGCAGCCAACGTGCCGTTGCC
>JAUSMW010000236.1 GCA_030645815.1 Candidatus Saccharimonadota bacterium | reverse complement strand
TTGTCAGCGTATAGACAAACCAATAGATGCAAAAACTTCTATTAGCGATGCAGTGGACAAGGTTGTAGCTTTTCGCGACAGCCTAGCTCCTAAGCTCGCACTACAAGTAGCTTAATAACTACTTGAACGCTTGATATGACTTCAGATAGTTGAAAAGCGTTTCATATCATCTGGATGCTCAAGTTGAATTGTTCTATCAACTTGCTAAGACTTTGAACTTTGAGGATTGGTTTTTTGGTCATTTACCGGCCAAGCCTCAAGATTTTTAAATGACCTATGCCTGTAGACGACTAACCAAGATAAACTGACGGACGCGGGGGCAGTACCCGCCAGCTCCTCCAAAAACGCATCAGCAACAGCTGGTGCTTTTTTGTTATGATGGCTGCATTATGAGCATAGAACCGACCATTCTGTACTTGCAATAATATTGTTTATATGTTAATATAGTCTGCAATGTCAGATTTGAATAGATTGAGTGCTGAGTCACTCGCAAAGCCCTTAGTTGGTATTGGTCGACCCGTTGATCGAGAGTGGCTTGAAGCTGCTGTAGGCACTATACAGGATTCCCTTCCACTTGGAGCAGAATTCTATCCACGCCAAAACCCTTCGGTAACTTATATAAACCCTTCAGAGTTGGCAGAACTTGGGGGTGCTAGCGCAGATGCAGAGTGTGTCGCAGAACAGGCAAGACTATTTCTAGCGTCATTGGCTATAGATACGCAAACGCCATCGCTGCCTAGTATCGGTCAACCGGCAAGAACCATTCGCACCTCAATGAATATCAAACCTGTCAACACGCAGCATCGTTTACAGATGAGGCTGCTTGATAAAATCACCGAACAATACGATTGTGGATATTTAATTGAAGGCGAAAAGATAGCCCTAAGGAGTTTGCTAGGTCTCGAAGGCACCCATCGAATTAATAAAGACCGAGCCCCTAGGCCATGGCTAAAGTTGGGGATAATAACAGGTATTGATAGCAGAGAGAAGCATGCCATTACA
>JAUSMW010000230.1 GCA_030645815.1 Candidatus Saccharimonadota bacterium | reverse complement strand
GGTACACACTTCCTGACCCAAAAAAAGTAATTGCATTCGTATCCCCATGCCAAGAACAACCATTGATGATGTTTCGAATATCAGAAATGTCATTGTTCTCAATCGTATGATTGGTGCCATTGATTGTCATTCCATCAACGTTTGCCCGAACGATGGTATTGTGAGACACAAGATTAGAGTTGGCCGTTGGCGTGAGTTTTAAGCCGGTTATGATGCTGTCTTTTACGGTATTGTTAACAATGACGTTATTGCTTCCCGAGCTTTGGATCGCTCCGTTCCAATTGACTTGACACGTTCCCGACGGGGTGACGGTAAAGCCATTTAATTCAATATAGTTGCCGTTAAGGTTAAACCCCCTGATTAACACTTCGCCGTTAGCCTGAAATTTAATAAGACTGCCACTGCTGCCGGAGGAAGTCTCGGCGACCACTTCTTCATACGTACCTGCAGATACGTTGACGACGTCGCCAGCCACGAGGGTATTTGCCGCTTTCTGTATGGTTTTCCAAGGTTCGTCCTGTACTCCCGACGCTATGTCGGTACCACTTGATGAAACATAGTATGTGGTCGCAAATACCGATGGAACAAACATGAATCCCAACAATAACAACACAATAAAAGAATACGAATAAATTCTCATACAAATATACGCATATTTATAACACCACATGTGAAATAAAATTACAGTATTATTTCGCACATCTGATATACTGCTTACATGATACGCGGCATTATTACTGATATCGATGGCGTCATGATCGGAGATAAAATCGGTTACAACACACCAAATCCGCATTCCGATGTCGTTAAGCGGATAACATATATTCACAAACGCGGTATTCCTATTATTCTGGCTACCGGAAAACCCCATTATGCAATCGGAAAAATCATCGAAGATTGTGCGTTAGATAATCCCCACGTTACGGACGGTGGCGCGATACTTTTTGACAAAATCGTCATCAAAAAACATGTCATCGACCCTGCAGTTATTTCTGCACTGGTCGAGACATTTATTACCAACAATATGTATGTTGAATTTTATACTGAGAAAGGATATTTCATCCAGAGAAGCCAGATCCGAGACAATCTTACCCCGGTACACACGCATATTTTACAAACACCACCAATCATTGTTGAGAATCTCACTATCGAGTCTACAAAACATGACGTCATTAAAATCGTGCCGATTGCAACCGATCCAACGGATGAACAGCGCATCCACTCGCTCAGTGCTCCCTATCTCTCTCGTATCATGCTGGCAATAACGGTGCATCCGATCGCCAACCCGCACCGATTCGGCATTATTACAGCACCAGACGTATCAAAAAAACAATCTGCAATCGATGCAGCAGAACCCCTTGGCATTCCCCTCTCCGACTATCTCGGTATTGGCGACTCGACGAGCGACTGGTCGTTTATGCAGCTCTGCGGCGCTACCGCAACAGTTTCGAACGGATCACAGGAGCTCAAAAAACTTGTAACCTATATCTCACCTAAAAGCGTCGACGAAAACGGAATCCTCGACATCCTCAACCACTTCAAACTCTAAGTGGTGATCGGGCAATTCGTTCAATATGTCGTTGTCGTTTTTCCCTTCCTACCCTACTCCAATTTGTCCCATATGTAGGTGGAAACACATCGAGCAATACATCGATCCGATCTAATATCTTTTGCCAATTGGATTCTTTAATTATCAACTGT
>JAUSMW010000225.1 GCA_030645815.1 Candidatus Saccharimonadota bacterium | reverse complement strand
TCAGAGGTAGAAATTGCACCAGTTGTCAATGAGGCGAAAGTTGTTGTTAAACCGGTAAAAGCGCAAGTAATGCTCGGATCCACCGTAGCGTTAACCGTCACATCATTATCAGCGACAATCTCGACGGCAAGTGTGCCGGTGTCAGAGAAACCGCCACCACCGGCAAGGGTGATGAGGGCACTAGTAGTATTTTCGGCGGCTGTTTGGTTAGTAATTTGGTCATTACCAGCTGCTCCGCTAGTGGCATTAGTACCGATCTCAATTACTACTATCGAACCAGCAGCGATTGTAGCATCGGTAGCACAACGAGTAAAAGTAAAACCAATTGGGTCAACAATGTCGGTTGTGGTAACTTCGATTTCTGTAGCTGCAGCGGTGCAACCACCACTAGCAACCAATGTCTGTTCCGCCCCATCGTCGGTAATATCAAAATCTTCTGGTTCGGTATTAGCGAAACCGGCTCCGGTAAAACCAGCCGGAAAAGCCAAGGCCAACGTTTCACCGGCTGCCCAGTCATCAGTAATGGTAAAAGTAAAAGTATGGTTAGCAACAACAGACTCCTTCATTGTCGACAAAGTATCCGAGAAACTAGTTACAGGGGCAGCAAAAGCAATGGGAGTATAAGGTAGGAGCAAACTTAAAGTAGCGATCAGCATAGCTAATCGTTTCAGCTTGAATTGTAAAACCCTCTTTCCTCCTCCCAACATTCTTACTCCAGCTTCTCTCGCTTTAATGTACCTGTCAAACATCAGTAGACTTCTGTGCAAAGGTTAACCTCAAAACTGCGACGATCGCCAGCAGATGAAACGCACGTTTATACCTTGTCCCCATCAATCCCCTTCATATGACTAATCTAACTACGTGTAATAATTTTTTCTTTTCGCTTCCATATAACATATTCATCAAATCACATACGATGGTTGTGTCAAGCTTACTCATTATTGACTTACTCTAGAAAGTTCCAGTCAGGATATATAAAACTTCGGCCGTGTAGGGTTCGGCTTCCTGAAGCTTGCTATCCGAAACTTTGTGAGTAATGGTTAGTTTAGTAACTATGGTAGCAGCTCAACTTTGAGGTGGGTGTTGGTGGCCTGGGCGACACGCTTTAACATTTTAAGCGACG
>JAUSMW010000261.1 GCA_030645815.1 Candidatus Saccharimonadota bacterium | reverse complement strand
TACACCACAATGCAAGCGCACCAGCTCAAGATTACTTAATTCGATCTCGACCGGAAATGTCTTGGCACCGGCATATTGTAAATACCGCGACCGATGACGGCCATTACTAAAAGCAATGACCGGAAAATTCACTTGCTGACCAAACAGCTTAAAAAAGCCCCAGAAACCCGAATAAACGGTACGGAAAACAAGACGCAAATGCGCGACCGGCATTTCTGGTAAGCGTAAGCCACGACGATCCGGACGCAACGTATCGCGAACATGATTAAGCTTAGCCTCATCCCACTCCGACACTGGTGGAATAACAAAGTGGTCACGTTCAAAACAAGCCATAAAGCGCTCAGTATCAATCCAGATCACCGTATAGTCAGGCAAAGACTCATAGCGACGGCGTAACTGAACAGAAGAATAGTCTGTATGCTCGGGGCTTAAATACACTTCAAAATGTTGCATAGGTCAGTCCATATAAAGATAAACAAAAAAGGAACGCGCCGCCAGGTAAGTATCAAAAGAAGCGAGGGCGCAGCCCCGCCTTCTACTGAGGTTTTCACCTAGCCGCCTAGCGGCTCTGTTCCACGGCCAGCCCGAAGATGCCACTGCAAAATCCCTCTAGCTCTTCGCCAGCATCGCTCTTAAATAGAAAATAGATGCTAGTCGCGCCAACATAACGAACGCGAATCCAGCCAGCGTCGGCCAGGTTGGAAAAGTGGTACCCAAAACCAGTTTTGTAGAAAACTGGTTTTCCATCCACAAAAACATCCTGGATAGTCATGGTGTCAGAATTACTGGGATGCATGGTCTTGAGCGTAAACATTGCCGCCGCAGGCGGCACCATTCAGCGATTTTCCGCCCTGGTCGTTACCTGGCGCATCGCGCCAGCTCCGACCGCTCGATGCGCTGAATTTGATTAATTGATTTTGCATATTAAATCTCCGATGAATTAGGCCAGTTCAAGGCACTGTTCTTGTTCGCTTTCGTCTTCGTTTTCATCGTCTTCATCATCGTCATAAATAGCCGTATGTCCTGAGCTGACATCATTGTCAAAGATCCGGTAAAACGATTCCAGCACGCACAACACACCGCGCACTTTGACAATCAAACCGCGAGAATCACCGCGCTGCAATGATCCATCGTCAAAGGCACTGATTAGACTTCTATAGGTGAAAGTTTCACCCTTCCATGCGCTGAGTGGACACAAACTATAGGCGTTACAATCGCGCCAGTTTTGCGTAGACATTCCGCCCTTGTTGACGAATTCCCGACCGTCCAAAACGAACGTTTTGACGGAAGGATGTATATCCTTACTTTCTGCGATGGCTTGCGCGCAATACGCTTTTTCCCAAAGCGAACAAGGCGCATAGATCATAGGGGCGGCATCGAGATAGCTATTTAGAAAAAAATCGTCACGCTCAGGCGTGTACGTAATATGTCCATCCCTCCCCTCTTTTTTCTCATGCAAACAATATGTAACCAAGCTCCCTACGCCCTCGACATAAATTCCGACCTTCACGCCCTGTAAAAATTGACGTACCTTGTAAGAAATGCCCTCGAATTGGGTATCTTGAAATTTGATGCAGTGCGAAACGAACCGCGAATACTCTTCGCCCGTACAAGCAAATTTGCTATGCCAAAGGCGGTAACGCTCAGTTTCCGAATGCTCACAATGCGCCAGCTGGTGTTGATGCTCTGCACTCGCGGCACCAAGGCCGCGAGAAAACAGCAAACGTCCTATGCCAGCCATAGACAAAAGCAACCTTTGCGCACGGCTGAAGGCGGCAAGGTATTCCTGCGTAGTGTGTTCCTTTGCGAGCCAAGTTCCTTTTGGCTGCGCCGCATATCCTTGAATGTCGTCTGTAAAGTCAAAACCGTTTTGCATAATTGTCTCCGTATAGGCTCGTGAAAAAGGCTGAAGCTTTGATTAACAGCCGACCAGACAAAAATCGTCCTCGATAGTTTTTATTGTCATGCGCCGAAGGCAGGTCGCCAGCAATTTACCCAAAGCGACAAACGGGCTATAAATAACACTTTGGCCTAGCAACTCATGCGCAATTGTGGCCGAAAGTCCAGCAATGATTTCCTCTGGAATTTGTTTGCATCGGGCATGTTCTAACGGAGTAGGCACGCGCAATAATTCTGGATTGGTCGGGTGTTGAATTTTCGCATCCGTGCTGCGATTCTTCGACATGCCTTTGGTCAGCGTACAAATTTTTTCACTGGCGCCAGTGAAGATTTGCATTGCAAAAGATTTATTGTTGGCCGCGTCTCGAATCTCCTTTGCTTTCAAGCCTTCCATCTTGCTCCAGCGTGCATCATCATGAGCGATAGGCTCCAAGACTTCAGCCAAGGTGCGCGAGGTCGTGGCAGGCTTTTCAAATGCGTCAAACGAAAAGGCAACTCCTTTCGTGATCGCCACCATCACCATGCGTTTGCGCGGCTCCAACGCGCCGAACTCCGCGCCGTCCACAACCGTTTCATGTAATTCATACTGCAAGTCCGCAAGTTGGCTGCGAATGATGTACATCGATGCACTGTTCGCATAAGGTAAAACATTCTCCAAAATGATTGCTACTGGATTGACTCGCGCAATGATCGCCAAGAATGCAACCACAAGATGCCCTACCTCTGGATGTGCTTCAGGCAGTGCCAGACCACGTTTTGCGCGCCCTGCCACGCTTGCACCGGAACATGGTAGTCCAGCGGTCAATACGTCCACCACGCCAAGGCCGCGCATAGCGACATCATCAAAAGCGAACTCCTGCATCTTTCCATTTAGTGCAACAGTGGCCTTCTTCCAAGTACGACCCAACGACATTGCGTGATCGCTTAAATCCTGACGAATTTCATTGGCGAAAGCTAATTCGCAATCAAGACCGGCTTGCTTAAAACCGGCTTCGATAGCGTCATCCATCACACCGCCGCCGTGCGCCAAGCTGCCAAAACTAAGCGCTTCACCAGCGCACAATTTCCGCTCTACCCGTGCAACGCGTTCGCGTGCGCGCTCTTCGCTGGCAAGCGCAGTAATACGAATCTCACCCTCTAAGAAAGTGACCTTGACATGTTCCAAGCCGTCAAACATCGCCAACTCTTCATTATTATTGAGGTCAATAACGGGGATTTCTTTATCGCCCTTCTCTTTCAAGCAAACGCCACGACGCCCCGTTTGTGCAATTTTTAAAATGATGCATCCATCGCCCTTAGTCACTTCGTAGCGTGTGCGCGGCACAAAGCCTGCACGATCAAGCATATTGCCTTGAAGCCAAACGCGTTTTGCGCCTTTGTTTTGTCCAATGCTTGAAATAGTGAAGTCCATGAATTTCTACCTTTGTTTAACACATCAATTGAGTAAGAATCTGATACGGCTCTAGCTGCTAGGGAAAATAAATGGGTAAATTAAAACAAGCCCATTTGCATTGATTCGCGATATTTTTGTACTGTGTCATTACGGCGCTGGCGAAGATCGTTCATTGCTGGTGGTGTCGATATCGCCACTGGCAACGGCGGCAAGATGATTTCTGTTTTCTGTTCATCTGGTGAACTTTTACCCTCGCGCATAAAATTAAGCATGGTGTCAACGGCGGAAGCTCTGGATAAGCGCAGATCCCAATCACCGTGCACGTGTTTAAAGGTTTTCCAATAGCCGTAATTTTGTGTCGGGTTCAGGCTGTTACAGTGAATGACGACAGCGGGGATGGCGTACAAGCTGAGCTGTATATAGCTCATGTGTACGGCGGTTGCGTCGAGGTCTTGTGCAATCACGTGCATAGAATCCTGATAGGCAAAATCGCTTTCGTGCAGTGCGTCCGCATACGCAATTACCATTGCACCCGCACCAGAACAAGGCTCGTACATCTGAAAAAATCCGTGCCGGTTGGTTCGCTGCTGCGGATCTCCCATCACCACTTTTGCCATCAATTTGCACAACTCATAAGGTGTAAAAAATTGGCCTTTCCAATGATTACCCAACTCCAACACCATAAACAGTTCGCCCAAACTATCTTTAAAACTGCCCTCAAGTGAATTCACCAAACAGTCAAACATCTTGTCAAAAACCGCCTTCTCTTGGTCTGAATATTTAGTGACAAGGCGCGTATAACGCTCGTAATTGACCGCGTAAAAGCGCTCTGTCTCTACGTGTGCATGCAGCGATAGCGCCGACAATTCACAAAAATCACTGAAAAGCTCATGAGGGCGAAAGCGACCGCTAAGCCCTTTCAGCAAAGAGACAAATTCTGTTTGGTGTGGATCAAGTTTCATGAATGCGCCCGAAAGAGTAATTGAACGCTAGGGGTTTAGCCCCTAGCCAAGTAAAAATTAATCAATAGCGCTGAGAATCAAACCGGCTTCTGGATGATGGCTGGCGAAATCCCGCAATGTATGAAAAAGATCAGTGAAACGCTCTTCTTGTGTAGTCCAGATCAAACCGTTAATCGCGAACAGGCTCGCAACGATTCCGGCAGCATCGGCGCTCAAGGTGCCAGAAAAATAATTACCACTACAAACAAGCTTAAATTCTTTCGGGCTGACTGGTGCCATGTAAAAACCGCCATTAGATAATTCGTAAAATTCCCAATAGCCGCCGTTATAGTCAACCGACATCGATTCAAGCGCATCGAAAATCGCGCTCTCCGCTTTCATCATGTGTTTCACACCAAAATATTTTGGTAAAGCCCTCAAGCGCTGAGCAGCTTTAATTTTTTGAGCGGTTACAACATCATTGACAGTCGGGTTGATCGCGTAAGCAGTTGCACTCATGTAGTTCTCCAAGAAGTTAAAAATGTAATGTCATCAAATACGTGTGCTACAGGGGTAATTATACCACAAAGCACACAAAAAGAATACAATTAGCATACAATATTGATTTTTATTTTTTGCAAAACACCCAAAAACAACCACCACACCCGCCCGATTTACCGACTCTATTAAATAAAGCAGCCACAAAATTTCTTTTCCCTAGCAGAGAATCAATCGATCTTTCGCGCGCGAAAGTGCATTTAAGCCGTGAATCTTTATTGACTTATTTTTTGTAAAAAACATCACGCGAAAGTCATTCGCGGCCAAAACTCTGCCTATTTTTCCGATCAAACTTCATAGGACGAACGTATCTTTTTTATCGAAATTGACACGTGACGCGAAAGATAATTTTGGCCAAAAGACCCCATGCCGGCAGCGCAGCTGGCGGCACGTGGCATAACGCGCAGCGTTGTGCCTGCCCTTTGGGATAAGCCCCAGCGGCTAAGGGGTGTGTTAGTGATGTAAGACGTGGTTGTTCCCTGCAAGGGAACGTTCCGGCTGGAATCACTGACACTGCCCTTATTAAGCGCGTCAAGTGGTGGCCTGGAAGGTGGGCGGCACAGCCGACCAGTCGCAAAGCGACCAAGCCGATAGGCGCGCCTGGAATGGGCATCCCGTTTTTTGCAAAGCAAAAATGACCCAAAGATTTAGCCTTGCCAAACAAAAACTGAAACGTCCTTAGCGAAGCCATAAAACACCCGCCACGACCTCAAAAGGAAAACACGAACAATCCCATCAAAAACATAATTAAACGGCTCAAAACGCCCAAAAGCCGCCTACTTGATCGCAAAATAAAATAGAAATCCAAAAAAAAATATAGAAAACAGGAAGAGAGAGTAAATGAATGCATTAATTTCAATTAAATGTTCTGACGAAAATCTTCAAATTTTGGAGAAAAACGCAGCAAATTAAAAAAATTGGAAATTGGCCCACAGGTATTTAGCTAGTCGTGACGCGACACTGAACAGGTACTCAATTTAAAGGAAAGAAAATGAAACCTTCAATAGTGACCCTGTTAACAATGCTGCCAAAGATAGTTGAATGCTTAGATCAACATCAAATAGGAGGAATGCTGTTCATCATGATTCTCTGTATGTTGATCTTCATGGAGCGAACAAAGAAAAAATGAGGAAAAGAAAGACGGAGACTATTTATACAACTTAGCAATCTGACGCAAGCGACGCTCGCGGCCAGGTTGCGTATAAATAGTCGTGGTACTCATCGAAGAGTGACCAAGAAGAGATTGAAGCACGTCCACATCCATACCAGCCTCAACACCGTGGACGGCAAACGTATGACGAAGAGCATGAGGACGCGTGCGCGCAGCGCACGCAGCCAAAGCCTTTTCGTCGTCTGAAAGTGACGCCGCGAAGCGCTCGGCGGCACGTACCACCACCAGGCGCAGCCCACTTGCACTAAAGCCGGTTTCACCCCGCGCATGTTTTGCCTTTGCGCGTGGAGTCTTTGGCATAAATAACGGAGATAGCAGAGAGCCACTAACAGCCAGATCGAAGCTGACGGCTCTATCGTTCCAGTGCGCGCGCAGCGCCTCGATAGTCCTGGTGCTAACCGGCACGCGGCGGACTCTATCGCCCTTCCCCACAATGCGAATCTCGCCCCACACATCATCTTTAGGAATCGCGATAGGCAGCAGATCCGAACGGTCGCACAAACAGACC
Organism: Candidatus Saccharimonadota bacterium; assembly: GCA_030645815.1. GTDB lineage: Bacteria > Patescibacteriota > Saccharimonadia > Saccharimonadales > Saccharimonadaceae > JACPYF01. The sequence goes on along the minus strand of JAUSMW010000261.1, from coordinate 49,751 downwards.
TCACCGCGCCGCAAGCCGGAATCGCGCAGTAAGGCGATAGCCGCACGCGCCAGGCGTACATCAGAATTTATTGAATGCTCAGCATGTTCACAAAGCCAAGACCAGAATCGAAGCCAGACATCAAAAGGCAACGCCTTTTCTATTTGCATTTCTTTGCGGCCACGCCGGAAAGGCGGAATACCAAACCAAGGATTCGTCTCCAAATACCGTTTTTTTGTCAGAAACTCGCAAAACGAGCTGAGCACGGTTTGCGCGTATTTTTGACTATCGGGTGTCAGACTGCCGGTGAACGGTCGCCAGCCTGGCAGCGTCCTTGAAAACACACCAGCCGCGCACCATCGACTAGCCGGTTGTGGATCTGCCAGAAAGTCACGATAGGCAATGCAGTCTTCCGTAGTCAATGAAGATAATGCCTTGCCGCGCTCGATGACGGCCCAGGCAAGAAACCTCTCCGCCTCCTTCCTATAAGCTTTATATGTTGGCGTGTCCTTCGGTCGCAAAGACAGCCAGGTAAGCACCGCCTCGTAGTCATTGCGCGCAGTCAGGGAACATCGATCAAGTGCCGCACGATTGGAACCGGTACCGCCATTTAATGAGGCCGGAAGCCGCATTGCCTCCAAGGGAGGTATAGCGGATGTTTCCGCATCCAACATCACCAGCAATCGGGAAACATCAAGAGTGGGCATAAACAATTTGCGTGTCACATGCGAGCCTATTGCCCTCCCTAATTTTGATTCGTGGCTGATCAACCAATTCACAATCGTTTCAGCCGCAACGCCTCCTATTCGCGGCACGCGCCGCCACCAGCCATAGCCCCTGTCATTGCAAACGTTAATCAGTTTGCCGATAGTATTGAGATCCGCTGCGTGCAAGCGTTTTGCCAATGCAGGCGAAAACCAATGTTGAACAACATGGTGTAATGCCGGTTGTGCAGATCCCAATGACTCCAATGAGTGAACCGCATCAATCGCCTTGATGATGTCTTTTTCAGAGTGTTTAAAATTGGCGGAAAGATGTGTCGCCAGATCCGCTCTATCGTGTCGATAGGCACGTTGGACGACACAGTGATGAATCGATTTCAATCGCGCTTGGAAAGCTACTGGGGAAAGAAGATCCTCTTCATCGCTTGCAACTCCGAGGTAGCGCGTAGCTATGAAATCGAGAGACAAACCTTGATACCAAGCACGCAAGGCCGCGTAGTGGCCGCGTGTCAGGTTAATGTTTTCAGCATCCAGGATCATGGACACTGATTTTTTACTCTTGAGAAATCGTGATTCTTAAATCATTACTGACATGAGCAATCATAGGATCTTTTCCAACTGACAAAATGCCATTCTGAGCACTAGCAGTAGATTTTATTAGTTGCACATGACATACATTGTTTTCAGCCCATTTTTCAGGGAAATCTCTCATTTCGCTGACTTCCTTATAGCCGACTTCATACTGAGTAGCAACGAGTCCTTTCGCCTCTATGAAATACGGCGTTAGCACTATACTTAAACCTGTCTCTTCAGGTTTTTGAGAATAGGTAAATTTCCCATCAGAATCTTTTATACAAGTTGAAATATATGAGAATTTATTCAAATTACTAAATACAGTGGCCTTCCTAAAGTCAGCCTTGATAGAGATTTTTTCGACCGAAACGTTATTTTTGAAAACTTCCACTTTGTAGCTAAGAGGTTGCTGAACCACTTCTTGAGCTGTGGCCGCTTGCATTGTAATAAGGGATGTGAAGGCAAGAATATAAATTCTTTTCATTTGTATTTTCCAATAAATATTTAGACAGATTTTAGTTTTAGAACAGACAATTCTTGACTAGGCTTAACACAGTCAAGAGAGTTAATCATCTCAGCAATAGCATTTACATCCGGCTTCTTTTTAGTCTGCCAACGCAAGGTTTTAATTCCGGCACCAGACATATAAGTATCTCGGATTTGATCTGAAGTCTTATTGTGTGAAGAATCATCAAGCTCTACAACACATATTAATTTTAGATCACTCGTATATACCGCCCAATCAATTCGTTTTTGCGAAATCCGACGAAAAGCCCCTAAATACTGCTTTGAACGTGTCGGCATATCAGGGCTAAGTATTGCGGCCATACTTACTTGTGGAAAAATGTAATGATCAGGAACCGCGCTTCTCAGTCGATTGAAAAATTCGACTTCATTTTTCGTCATGATGTCCTTAATCTTGTACGGCTTTTGCGAATTAATATTTTTAAAAAATAGCGCAACAATTACGAAGAAAACCAACAGAACGAACACACTAATAATTAATAATTTCATACGTTATATTCCACTCTACAAATCAGGTTTATTTACTACAATTTTCACCATTTAAAGCGTTATCTGAGTCGCACGAAAGTAGCATTTGAAGTTTAGTAAAATCTGCTTTTATCTTGCCAACGCATAGTATCTCAGTGTCATTACCAATTCTTACTCCGGCACGGTGATGAGAACTTTCCGCATAATCGAAGATGGTATAGTCAGTGCCTTGATTACTAAACGTAATCTCATATTTTTCTGCCTGATAGCGGCTGTAATGCGCAAACTTGAATTGACTCGACCCAGATTCAGGATTATCTGGGTATAGCAATTCAATATGCTTCTGCGTACCGAAACGATATTGCAATCCGCTATCTGGTGATTGGCAGAGATTGATCCATTTCTTAGATTTCGTTTGACATGAAAAAACACTAGTCTCTTCCGGCTTACAAAGACCAGCTTCAGTTTTGGCCAAAACTTCGACTGATGAAATTATAAGAAAAATAAAGAAAGCTAGTTGTATCGTTTGAATGGTCACGAAGGCATTTCCCAATATGAGTCAAGCCGCAGACACGTTCTCATTAGATAGGTAATCCACAATATTATTTTTTACCAGGAGCGTACTTAAAATTCCAACCAATAGCTTCGGCGCGAGTTCTGCCACGTATCGTTGTTTTTCCAGATTCATTTTCAACCTTTCATGTTTCAATCGGCTTCGGGCCGGTGCCGGACACGAGCGTCATTTTACCGTTCGATTTAATATGTGTCTCATTAAACCACTCCCACAATTCTCGTTTTCCCTTTCTTAGGTTGAATTCCAACTCTTGAAGATCTGCAATATAAGGAGTAACTGCACCATAGTAGTCCGCCTGGCGACCGATAGAGATAAATTCAAATCCCATTCTTGTCAATTGCCTTGCAAGTCCTTTTTCCATAGTGGCATACCAATATCGAATACCATTTGTTTTGCTAATTTTATACATTTCACGAAACATTGAGAGCAAAATCATCTCATTCCCGGAAATCTGTGGTCCCGCCAAATTTGAATTAAATTCTTCCTCGGTCTCAACTTGCTTTGTCAAAATACCTTGCAACGAATCATTTCGTCTCCCACGGAGTTTTTTTGTAATGATCAGACGTGAAATTTCAGCCGTCTCATCTCTAGCCGGTGGTCTAATAAATTGAAATGTTTTACAGTGATTTTGAAATGGATAGTTTTGTCCAGGCAAAGGTCGAACAAGTCGAACAGTGCCAAGTATAAAATCGTCGTGGTTGTAGCTGGCAATATGAATGGAATTTGCATCATATTGGTCAACCTCTTTGCAGTCAGCAAACAAATCTTTGCTAATAAAACAGGCTTCCTTACAATAAACCTCATAACGCAAATTGAGAATGTCGTTCATCTCCTCCATGTCACGAACAGCTTCCTTTCCGTAGATTGAGCGAACTATAGGAGAATTTTGACGCATTAAAGTCAACTTTGCTTCATGTAATGCTTGAGGATTTAAAAGATTGCTATCAAGAAATCTCATTTGAATTTTCCTTAAGCAACTTTTGAACATGAAAATATTCCGACACCAACCTCGAACAGCCATTCATCATCAGGATCTAATGAAAGAAGTTCGAAATCAATATTTGGATATTGTTGAATGACACGCTTTAGCGTTTCAAAAGCTTCGTGGGTCAACGGGAGGTTACAGCGCGTCGCGTATGTTGAATAAGTCGAAAAAAATTGCTTCCTCACAAAGATCCAATTTGTGTCTTCGTCTTTTACACTAGACATTAAATAGTTCATGGCAGTCGTGATTTTAAGCACTCCTACAAGGATCATAAGTAATGCGAGAAAATCTTTCGTTAGAGGGATAGCTTGGTGATTTCTGAGTGTCATATTATCTTCCTTAAGAGTTTAGTCTATTGACATGTACAGGCACATGTCAATAGACAAGGAAATATAACACGCAAATTCCACTATTTGTATAGGGTTTGGCGAAAAATCAGTTATTTTGTGTAGCAATTACCACAAGATAATGAATTTTCAATCAAAAAAAAACGACACCTCAAGTGCCGTTTCTAAATCTCGATAAATTTCATTTACAAATTCTTTTTTGCTCTCTCAATCTTATCTAAAAATTCGTCAATTAATTCACTTGGGGCGATAGCGGTTATCTGCTTCCAATCAGCCGGAATCCCAATTGTATACAAATAAGACAACCAAAATTCGTTACGAATTTGATATATACGTTGGCGAGACTTATTAAACTCCCTCATAACCTCGGCCACAGTCTTTCTATCTACCATTAAGGCTCTGGCAATGGAGATAGTATCAACCGTTAAATTTTTCTGGCGAGTCGCCACTACGGCTAGTAGCTCGCTCTCTGTTAAACGGTATGTAGGGGAATTCATTTACTTTTAGCAATTATGAGTTGTTTACATCTTACAACAAGAGCGCAATTTGACAAAATGTAAAAATTTTAATAAAAATCTATTTTGAAATAAAAGCTACTTGCCAAGATTGTGCAAAAGTTTTACCGGTCGGAGTTTCAAGGCCAGACACATGAAGAATGTCATTACGAAAATCAGTTACAGCGGCATCAACCAACACAGGCAATCTATCGACAGTAGGAAATTTTGGATCGACCAAACGCGCAGTTAACACAGTTTTTCGCAAAAGAGAATCTTCTGAACGAACTAGGATGAATTCACCAAATACAGCTTGCATTCCCCCTTGTCTCCATTTTTGTATCTGACGGCCCTCATCCCAGAGTCTAAAAACCCACGCTTCCATATTGATTTAAATCCTACACAAAAATAAAAAAAACACACAAACAACTGGTTAAATATACAGCATAAAACACCAAAAATACACTTTCGCGCGCGAAAGACAGCCGTGCATATCCGCTCACTCCCAGTCAAAGTAAAAAAAGCAGCAAAAAAACAATAACGATAAGTATAGTTATTGTCATTGACTTCAATCATAACGTAACGTATCATAACAAAACAATCGTAACGTAACAAATTAAAAGGAAATAATTATGTCTCGCCAAGCAACTATTACTTTTGCAGAAGTCGAACAAATCGCCAATAATTTAGTAAAAGATGGTGTAAAGCCGACCGTGCGTCTTATTCTTGAACGGCATGGATCTGGAAGCCTGGGAACCATCACACCTCTATTTAGAATGTGGACTGATGCCAAAACAAAAAATTCTACTGAGGGCTTGGCTTTGCCTACGACAGTTCAACGTGCCATACTCGACCTGGTAGCGACCGAACGAACAAGCGCAATCGCCATTCTCCAAACACAGTTAACCGATGCAGAGGAAGCAAATAATGAGTTATCACGTGATAACACCGCGTTAATTGATGAAACAGAGGAGCAAAGGGTAAGAATTCAACAACTGAGAGAGTCGGCCGCAAAACGTGAAGGAGAACATGAAGTCTTACAAAATGAATTGATAGAGGTCAAAACCCACCTAATACACGCCAGAGAAATTGCTGAAAAAACGCGTATAGAATTGGAAAAAAACCAAATGCGAATTCAGGAGTTTCAAAAAATAGAGCTCGAGCGCGATCAACTTTTAACCGACTTACGCAAAACAAACGATTTACGGGAAAATGCCATGCGCGAGCTGGCCGTTGCCGGTTCGTCCTTAAATGAATTAGAAAAAAGATTTACAGAAATCAAACAACAAAAATTAGAAAGCGATTTGCAACTAGCAAAAGTGCTTCAAGATCTACGCGAAGAAGCAAACAAGAGCGGCCAGCTTCAAGGCTTACTCGACGCAAAAGATACCCACAAAAACCGTGGATAACCTAGCAAATTCAGTCTGAAATTATGAGGTAAAAGCGCCAGGCTATTGAGTTTAAGTCAAAATGCTTAAAATTTAGGCGAAGCAAGATAAACTTCTTTTCCCTAGTAGTAAAGTAGTTCAAAAACGAGGTAATTTATTTATCTCGGCATCTCCCGCCCGCCGTGCATAAGTTGGTTATCCACACCATAAAGGTGTGGATAATCGGCAAGCCGATTCCCAACTTATACACCGCTCCCCGATAGCTGACGCGGCTTCTGTGGACAAGCCTTTGGCTTGACCACAGCTTCCTTGCCTTACTAATTTTGATAGATTTTTTTAAATAAACAAACAAAGGTATTTTTACAATTAGCGGTGAAAACACCTTTTTCGGGGCGCTCCAGCCCCGCTTTGTTTGATGTTGATCTTAAGTTCTCCTTGTGCATCCCGTAAGGGATGCAGTCCGGTTTTGTTCTTCTCAGTCTTTCCTTGTGCGCCGAAGGCGCAGTCTGTTGTTGATCTACCCCGCGCTAATAGATATAAGAGCAGCACATCGCGCATCGGCTGGAAAACCGCGCCAGCCATGCGTTTTGTTATTTTAATAAGTATCATCTGTTTGAGCCATATATAGCTCATCTAGGTGATCCCAATATAGCTCATTCTAATGAGCTATATTGCCTCATTGACAATGATTATCTACCATATCTATTCCCGATTGTAAATAAAATGTTTTCGCCGAAATTTCAAATGATCCCTATACAGATCACTCATAAGCTAAATTTCTCATTACGTGAGCTTGATTAGCTCACGTAATGAGCGTATATTGTTATTGCATGTTCTAAAAACAAACACCAATGAGCTGTATAGGGATCATATGGACAACGAATTTCCAAGCGAAGCAGTGCAATTGGCATCCGCACAAAAAGAGCTGGCGCGCCTCAAACATGGCGCTGTCAATGCCGGATTTATTCAGGTAAGCAAAATGTATATTGCTGAAATGACGGATTTAGCACAACGCGCACCTTCCGCTCATACCGTTTTGTGGACGCTTGTTCAACAAATGAACAAGCTCAATGCCGTAATGATCGGCCAGGATTCCCTTTGTAAATTAACAAAGCTGAGTCCGGCCACAGTCAAACGCGCCGTTGCACTTTTGCGAGAACAGCAATGGCTTGAAGTTCTGAAGGTGGGTACTGCAAATGCGTACAGGGTAAATTCTGACGTGTTTTGGCAAGATCGCGCAGACGGGCGCTGGGCTTCTTTTAGTGCAAATGTGATTGTTAACTTCGACGAACAAGATGAAAGAACAAAGACATTTCCAAAGGTAACTACTCGCCATTTTCCCTTTGTTGAAGCAGACGACGCTACTTTATTTTTAAATCAAGGAAAAATACTAGAACAACCTGAATTGAATTTTGAAAATCAAGATGCAAAGTAATAACGTGACAGATCAACTTTCGCGCGCGAAAGAATTGACTCATAAGCCTAGCAGTAAGTCATTTTATAAGCTAAAATTTAAACATTACATTATATTGTGAGTTGCTAAATCATGTCAGAACTGATTGCGCCAAATAGCTTGAAAGATCTAGTGGATGCCAACGCCATCCGGCACGCTACCGTTGTTGCCGACCATGATGTATTTAAGGTCATGGTGAAATATGGCATGGTCGAGCGTACCGTCTCGGTACGTACCCGTGAAGGCCGCATCAAGGAGCGCGTATTTACATCGCTCGATGCTGTTGCACGCTTCATGCGTGAAAAAGTGCATCTTGCCCAATACGAAATTAATGCGGCGAATTTCCAGCCGGCGACAAAGCGCACTAAGCGACCGGATACCGCGTTGCGGTTAAAGGAGGCGCACGCAGCGCTGTCGCATAGCGATTGGCTAGTTCGGAAAGTGCAGGCCTCACGCGACAGTCTTGCAGATGGCACTAATCAGAGGATTGCATCGAATGAATGGGAGAGTGTCCGCGCTGCTAAACAAAGGCAGCGCGACGCCCTATGAAGCAGGTAGTACGCACAACAACCTATCGGGAGGATCTTGATGCCATCGAAGCCCACATTGCACAGGACAGTCCTATAGCAGGCGCGGACATGTGGCTACATATTGATGATCAAGTGACTGCATTGGCCGACCCGAATTTTCCGCGCCGACCTGGGCGAGTCACCGGCACCGGCGAACTGGTGGCACACAAGAATTACATTGTGATATTGGAAGAAGATGCGACAACCGTGATCGTGTTGAATGTGGTGCACGCAAGAAAAAAATATCCATGAAAAAACCACGAAAGAGCAAAAACAGTTTGAGTCAGTTCGATATGGGGGCAGCGCATCTATTGGATCAAATTCTTGAAAGGGAGCGAAAAATTGAACATCATTTTGTTTTGCCATTTCGTGCTCCTGCCAAAGTGCTTACTAGTTTGCAGCAGTGTATACATTGTGGCGAAGATATTGCCCTGCTGATTTTTGGGGATAATGCTTCCAATTCAGATGGACTTGAAGCGTATGCAAGGCTTATGGCTAAGCCGGTCTTGGCAACTAATCTCCCAACGTATGTCATTACACCGCCAGCAGACCCCAGCTCGCTGGAAAACCCTTCTTTACTGCTCAAAATATTTCCGGTTCAGGAGAAATCATTTTGGATCACCCCCGATGAGTGGCTAAGTCTTATCGCTCAAATGAGTGATGCGCACTGCAAATAACCACATCTTGGAAGCGAGCATTTGCCTCTATAAGTTCCGGTTTTGTTTTTTTGGCCTTATGCTATACTTATTGCACGTGTTTTACAAAACTCCTAAAGTCTTGAATAGCACTCAAAACGCCTCGCCTGCTCGCGAGGCGTTTTACTTCAGTGATAACCTGGCCGAGACAACGGCACGAGTAATTTTTGAGTAAGCGGCACGCTGTTTATTTTGATCTTCGCACCGGCTAATTAAGTCGCATACTTTCTCCAACTCTGTTGCAAGCCCGATAGGAAGAGTTAGATTCACTTCGGCAATATTCTCAGAAGACAGTACTGTTTTCTCTTGAGCGCGACGGATGGCCGAGACAATAAAAGTTACCCTTTGTCGAGTTACATTGAACTCTGACGCTACCTGACTATGCGTCCGTCCATCGACAAATACCGCGTAAGCAATATTCCTTGCGGTGACACCTATATTGGCTTCGGTCGCTAGTCGCTCCAAGTCACTTGCATTTAATCTAATAACACTCATAGAATCACATCGAGAAGAGAGTAGGGCGACACAGCGGCTTTCGTCGCTGCATCGCTATTTAGAATTTCCAATCTTCCGGCATTACTGGCACCGTTACAGAAGATGACAATTCTTTTGATTCTTCATCACCATGTAATTCATTGAATAAAGAAGTCACTGATTTTTTCTTCAACTCTGATTGCAAACGAGAAAGATATGCCTTCGACCGCTCAACTCCAAGAGAATCAAGAAGTGGTAAAAATGTATCAAGAAAGCATGACCACAAAACAAATTCTCCCTCATTGGGCTTGTAGTTCAGCAATCTAAATTTTTCTTGAAGATCCGCAAACATTAATCTATTTCCATCCCCCCATTCAATTGCATCGACTCTCGACTGGTGAAGTTGAGCCTCCTGGTGCTTACGTTCTTCGACCGTATCTTTTTCAGCATTTTTCTTTGCCGCCATTTTGGGTTTCTCTGGCAAAGAGCCTTTCTTTCCTTCTGGTGCAGCTTTTAATAATGAATCAGCAGCCTTTTTCAATTCTTTTTCGGCTATAGCGGAAGTTATATCATTACCGCGACTCTCAGTTTGGCCCTCGTCCTCCACATCCAAGCTCAAAGGTGAATTAGTAATACTTTGAGTAATTTCTTCATCGCGCTTCAGTTCGTACTCTGCCGCTTCAATTTTCTGTTGTCTCATTAGACTAAGTTTATTGCGGATTTCGTCGCGAGGAAGAGGTTTATCATCCGCCAGGTGAGTGTAATAGCGCTGTACTTCTTCAGGCGAAATTTCCTCTATTTGATTTAGAACCGACAAAATTTCCAAGTCGCCAGACAACTCTTCAGAGAGCATGCGCAATGTCAACGGCAAGTAACGTTTCACCGCCATACGCTTACTAATCCAGCCCTCACTGCGATTCCAAATCTTCATTGCCTCAGCAACCCCAAAAGCGGTCACATCCTCAATAACACCTGTCGCCACTTCAAACGCTGTTAAATCTTCGCGATCATTGTTTTCTGCCACCTGTAGAGCGCGAATTTGTCGTTCAGTCAATCCGCGCTTGATCAGAACGGGAACATCAGTAAAATCGGCCAATGGAGCGGCGCGCAAGCGGCGTTCACCGACGATTAGTCGATAGCGACCATCTAGTTCCTCGTGGACAATCAGTGGCTCAATAATGCCATTTAACCTAAAGCTTTCGGCCAATTCTTCCAAATTGCGAAACTTAGTTCTAACCTGTGCTTTAGTAAAGATTTTCGCAATAGCGAGAAATGCATCCGGTGGCGGTGGATTAGGATTAATCACCATTTTTGCCACTTGAGATAACTTAGAAAGATTACTCAGTCGATTAGTTGCCATATCAAATTACCTCTTAAATTACAGACCAGCACGATCAAGAATTGCATTGCACGCCGCTTTCATTTCACGTGCAGCAGCCCCCTTATTTTCCCCACCGCGAACGCTTTGCCAAACTGGACGCCTAATCGCTTGGCGAATGGCGGCACGCTCATACATGATGTCGTTTAAGACTAAATCACCAAGACTATTTTTTAACTCCTCTAGTGCGCCTCGATCATTTGCACTTTTTGTCAGCATCTTATTTACCTGGACACCCAATATTTGCAAATCAGGATTCCATCCCATCATTCGAACCCGTTCAATATCTTCAAAGAGAGTGGCTAGGCCGTCAGTGGAATCTTCATCCAGTGTGCAAGGGCAAAGAACTAGATCAGCGCAGGCTAGGGCCGCAAATAGAAGTTTCCCTTTGGATGGCGGTGTGTCAATGATGCACAAGTCATACTGATCTGAGAATTTTTTCAAGGTCTTACGCGGCTCAACAATTAATTTCATAGAAAAATCACCAACGTCTACCAAATCATCATCTGCTGAAATCAATGCAGATATTCCATTGACAGGCATAGGAACAGCCACGCTGTTTTGCTTAAACATTCCACGCGAAGTAAGCCATTTCCCAGCGGCTATAACTTTAGGATCTGCCAATCCGAGAATAGTTTTTGTTGCATTCTTTTGGGGATCAAGATCAACCACAAGAGTGCGAAGCTTGCGCTCCAGGGCGGCAAAATATAAATGCCTTGTAGATGCGGTTTTTCCAACACCGCCTTTTTGATTTGCCACAACAACTGAAATCATAATTAAAACTCCTAAAATTTTGATTAAATAATTGGCTTAAAACCGTCACAACGAACGATGTATGCTCTATTTCTTGCACTCAACTAAACCCTGCTCGGTCTAATGAATTTGTACTTATTTTTCAATTGGTATTTCAAATGATGAACTGCACGAAGCAGATCATGAAACAATTATACATTGCTTCGTATTGCATGGCAACACGAAAGGGCAAAAAAAGAGTAAATTTCTATTTATTTTTCCCTAGAAGTAGCTTCTTAAAACTTTCGCGCGCGAAAGAGGAGGGTGGGTGCTTCAATATTCTTCTACGGAAAAATAATGGATAGCACCTTGTTTTAAATAATTTGATCGGTGGGATTCAGTGCGCAATCGCTTAGCTTTCCGCCGCTTGCCTCGTATTTCACAACCCAAGCAGGTTTGCGCCCCCGTCCAGACCAAACATCGCCTGCTACACTTCGATATTTGGCACTGGCCGGTTTGCTTGGTATTTTTATGATTGGTGTAGGCGCTAGATACATCGCAATTTCGCTACCGGTGATACTGTACTGAGCGATCTTTTCAGCAACATCTCTTATGGCCTGCTCTCTCTCATCTAGTGTTGAATTCTCCATAGAGGATCACCTCGTCAACCCTTTTGATTTTGGTTTCTCAACAACAGTCGCTTTTATCGCCAATTCTTGCGACTTTCTTGCGTCAGTCTTTTTAACAGCAAGATCGGTTGTAACCACACCTGGCGGCGTGGTAATAAAATTTGAGCGCCCCGTATTTATTTCGTAAATATGACGCTTAAACTCACTGTTCATCAGAACGTTTTTTTGACGGTCAAAGTCAGATGATGTTTTATCAAGAGTTTTTAGCTTGTTATTGATGTCAGCATACACGGCCAACAACTCAGGGTGCTTTGCTATCGCTATTTCCGGTTTCGTTTTTGCGAGATGATACGCCCTGGAATCGACAACAATCTGGCTCATGAGCGCTTTCAACTCCGATTGATCATTACCATTCGTAGTTATGCTTCGAGCGGCTGCGCGATTCCAGAGCTGCTTATTACGCTCAACGACGTCTTGTCTGAAGACATATCCCGCATTCTTGCTGACCTCTTCCAAAAAAACACGCGTAGCGCGTCCGTTACCTTCTCGAAATGGATGTATCTCGTTCCACGTCTTATAAAAGTTGGAAATGCTTTCCACGAATTTGTCTTTTGGCAATCCACGGAAATGATTTTCTGCCTTCAGCTTATCGGTGACAATATCGCCAAAGGTTCCGATTAAATTTTCTGGCATAAAACGCGTATCGGCTTTAGACATGTTGACAGTTCTTGTCTCTCCGGCCCACTCGTACACATCACCAAATAATTTCTTATGAATTCCTTTAAGGTGTTCCAGATCAAAGTTACCTTTAATTGGAGACTCCTTTAGCTGGAGTTCGCGGAAACTGCTGATCTCGTATTCGAACTCGCTTAACTGCTCAGAGTCACGAATATTTGCTTTATTTTTTAAGACAGATTTGCCCCGTGAGTCTTTCTCCGGATAGACGTAAGGATCTTCAAAGCCACTCATAGACTTAACTTCCCCTTCACAACGTTAGAAAAATACAAACTAAACATTAACATCCGAAATACTGTGTCTGGCTTTCGTTCGCTGAATCAAATCGTCAGAAGTTAACTCGCCGTTCACATATTTTTGACAGTCATCGAGATAGTCGGCTGACGGTGTAAAACCTTCTACACACTGATTTGCGACAGCTTGCTCCATATTCATCATGCGATCATGACGCCGTAAATTTTCAGACGAATTATTAGGAATCTCGGTATACGTAAAACGTGGATTTTTTTTCATAAATCACTCCAAAATCTAATTTTAAAGAATGCGGACGATATCGCCGCTTGAGAGCTTCATGATGAGAGATTCATAGCCCCACGACAATAAGAAGAATACGAAACTTGCAATCAATAACTCGTGATAGTGATTATGTAGTTTTGGCAAAAAATAAAAGACAATACCAAAAATCAAAAACAGTCCGGTAGCAAGATTTAAAATTCCGCAAACCAACGGCTTTAACCACATCAAAACAAAAAATAGGGCCATTCCGACACCAGAGGCGATGGTCGCAGTTGCTTTCACCAGGAAGACACCAAGAAACGATAGCATGGGATGATCGCCAATATCAAAACCCTTCTTGGAATTCTTAATAGATTCTGAAGTTAGGCCACTTTTTGCATCAACATCTTTTTGTCCAAAATCTTTATTAAAAGGAATGATATTTGCCATGATTGCACCTATAAAAATTGATTTATCCAAAAAGGGAAATACTTGATAACTACAACCTATCAATAATAAGAATATGTCCATTATTGATTTCAGACACCAACGATTCTTTGATCTTAGCGACTACAGCAGAGGAACCTAAAATCTTAATACCAACCCAACCATCAACGCGAGGTATATCTAATTCCGTCAAACCATGTCTCACCAATGCATGTTCATAAGCAACTTTTAGTGTAAACATTTTATTCGCAGCACTATATAAAGTTGGTTTAGTTGTCTTGTATCGATTGATTAATTCGCCTATGGGCATTTTTAGAATTAGGTAGTCGTATAACATTTTAGGACGCAAAGCATCACTATCCAACAGAGTATACAAAGGCAAAAGTTCTGCAAATTCACCAGCGCCGATATTAAACCGCTTCATTAGTTATTTTAATTAAGTAATAAATCATACCTTCATTATAGAGCAAATCAAAATTAAGTAAAGATATTTATTTACTTTTATTAAGTGCTACGACCAGTTTCTTTTCCCAAGCAGAAGCTTTCTTTCGTACGCTAAAGGATGTATCCATTTTTTAACGCAAAAAAAAGCCCCGTACACTTAAGTACGGGGCCAAACGAAACAATCACACAACATTGCCGGATCAACCGGCAAGCAAAATGTAACACAAAGAATGTCAAAAAAAAGTAAAAAAAGATTAGTTTCTAAGAAATATGTATAAATTTCGTGTTTTTTATCACATATATTTAACTTAGATGTGTCTTATTTCTAAAAATAACTATGAAATATGAGGAAACTATTCATAATTTTGTTAAACTGCTGAAATTGTTGCCCACCATATAAATTTTTATGCCGATTCCTGTTGATGTTCCATTTGACTTTGATGCTTTACATAAGCAATGCGCACCTTTTGTCGCAAGGGCGACCATGAAGTCCTTTATTAAACATGAAAGCAGTTTTTCTCCCTTCGCGATTGGAATCAATGGAGGGGCTAGATTGGAACGTCAACCACAGAGCAAGAAAGAAGCGATTGCCACTGCCAACTTTTTGATTGAAAAGGGCTATAACGCGGATTTTGGTTACGGTCAAATTAATAGCAAAAATGTGCAGCGATTAAATCTGGATTTGAATGATATTTTTGATCCCTGTAAGAATCTTCATATAGCGGCAACTATTTTTCTGGATAACTACAACCTCGCTTTGAAGTCGTACAAAAATCCAAATGACGCAACTTTGGCCGCAATTAGTGCCTACAACACCGGAAATTTTAGCAATGGTTTTAAAAACGGATATGTAAAAAAAATTGCCTACACCGCACTAAGATACCAAAAAGAGGAATTGCCTATTGAACCCAATGTTCAGCTAAGCTCTAACCCCGCAAAGATTGTCCAGGCTCAGAATAATTCGTATCGCCCGACAGTACCAAAACTAGAAGTTCAAGATAAACAATTTCAACATGAAAGGAGAGTGTCCACTGAACAATCTCACCTATAACAAAACACAACAATAACTAAATTATTAATCACACAACAACCAGGAACCTTCTAAATGCAAGGAGAACATCAACCAGAAAAGCTCCAGTCGCAAGATATGGAGCACTTTCAAATGGAAATAGATTTAAAACATAAATTGATTGAGTTTGACGAAAAGAAAGTGAACATCGTTTCAAAAAACGAGCTGACGTTCACATTTTCATCAAACATGATTAAGAAAATTATTTTTTATTCGGAGGAACCAAACAGTTATTTAATGCTTTTCTATTTCGGCCTGGAACAAGGTTTGGTGGCGTATGCAACGACGGAACCACGCCGCCCATATTATTTCAAGCGTATCAACACCATGCTTGGACTAATTGAACAAATCAGCGCAGGGCAAGAACAAGCTCCCATTGAGATTACGTTATATTTTTCTAAAGGACTACACAAATGAATTCACTCCATAAAAGTCAGCAAGTATCCGAACAACACGCAGCCTTTTTCCTTTCTTTGTTCCTGGTGATGTGTTTGATGTTCCCAGAAATTGCATATGCCGATGCACCGTGGCAACGTGGGCCGCAAAAAATTATTGATATGGTTAATAGTGGCTTTGCAAGATCTTGCGCAATTATTGCAGTGATGGGATTGGGCTTTGCTGGACTTGCAAAAAAGCTGAGTTGGGGTTGGGCGCTATCCATTATTGGCGGCATTGTCTTAATTTTTGGCGCAAGTTCGGCAGTCGATTTCTTTGCCGGTTAACTCAATACTGGAACCGACATCGCAAGATGTCGGTAGTTCTCTATGTCAGAAATTTTTCATTATCAAGACGAAGAATTGGATAGTTTTCCATTTTTCTCTGGACTTACCAGGCAACCTCAGATCGGCGGTGTCAATTTATATGCCGTGGTGGCGGAATTCGAAATCATTTCGATTTTGTTTTTAGCGACAATGAACCCACTAATTATTGTGGCCGCGGTACCTTTGCACTCCATCTTGTATTTGATGAATAGTAAAGACCCGAATATTTTTACAAACATCTATTTAATGATAATTACGATAGGTGTCGCAAACAGAGCGGAAGAATTCCATAACATGGAAACTTTTTCTCACATTTCGCCAAAGCGTTTTGATCACTAATTACTGAAAAGATTAAATGAAATTACCTCATCAATCAGAAGCCTACTTGGGTTCGATGCTTCCTTATGGAAATCATCTCACTCACAATATTGTTCGCTTGCCTGGATCTCGCGGTTATCTCGCGACGATTAAGGTGCATGGTGCTTCGTTTGAAATGGCAAGTAATACTCAGCTAAATACACTCGCCACTCGGCTAAAAAGTCTTTATAAAAATATTGGAAAACCAGAGGTTGCAATTTGGACGAATATTATTCGTCATAAATATAACGGCTATCCAGGCGGTCGCTTCGCTGATGGGTTCGCAAGTGAATTAAACGAAGCATGGCGAAAAAAAGTCGAAAGTCAGGAACTTCGAGTTAATGACATTTACGTTTCTGTTCTCTATAGGCCAGAACCTATTGCAATAACCTCCTTCATTAAAAACCTTTTGGAGAAAATAGATAGAAAACAGATGGACGAAATTATGGCAGAAGAAATTTCTGTTATGGAGGACTATCTATTTACTGTTATGCAGGGTCTTAGTGATTTCTATCCAGATCTGTTGACTACCTATATGTACAACGGGAACATGTTTTCCGAAGTGAGTGAATTCTTGCATTATTTGTTTTCAGGATATTACAAACGGATTCCCATTGTTCGACAAAGCGTTAGTAGTCTCATTGCAGGGTCAAGACCGCTATTTGCCAAGGGCGGGGGTATCGTATTAAAAATGCCTCACGGAAATCAGACCGTCGCAATGCTGGGTACATCTAGCTGTCCAAGACATCCAAACCCTAGATGTTTAGATGAGCTTCTAGGGTTGCCAGTTGATTTGGTTATCACGCATTCAATGGAATTCATGGGTAAGCAAACGGCGCTAAGCATGATGCAGAAACATCGCGACAGGATGGAAAATTCTGCTGACAAAGGCGTTACCGAGATTGAAGAGATTAAGCATGCCGAAGATGCCGTTACAAGCGGCGAATGCATATTTGGTGATTACCATTTTACCGTTCAAGTCAAGGGTGAAAATTTTAAGAAAATGATACCTATGGTGGGCGATGCGCTCGCCAATAATGCCTTTCCTTATCAACGACACGATAAGGCGGCAGCTGCGGCGTACCTGGCACAGATGCCTGGTAATTTTCGCTTTAGAACAAATATGTTTCCAATGTCGAGCGTTAATTTTGCGCATATTAATTCTCTTCACAACTATGCAATGGGTAGAAAAAGCGGCTCCCAGTGGGGACATGCTATTTGCATGCTGCCGACACTCGCAGGCACGCCCTATTTTGTCAATTTTCATAAGCACGACGAAGGCGGCGTTGCGAATGAACAAAAGATTGTAGATCCAGATCATCGGGAGGCCGCTAACGCCATTATTTTTGGCCGCACTGGTACGGGTAAAACTACCTTCGCAGCGTTCCTGCAAAATCTCATGTTGAAATACTGGGACTGTGGGAATGAAGCCTATCTCTCAATGTGTTTTGATCTTGACCAATCTCAAGCGAATCACATACGTGCCAATGGTGGACGCTATTTTACAATTCGCAACGGGTTCAACACTGGCTTTCAACCATTGCAGCTCCCCCCAACTCCAGCGAATCGTGATTTAGTGTATTCGCTGATATTAATCATGATTGGCGTTCATAAAAAACCAATCTCTTCGACTGACGAAGAAAAACTTCAGCAGGCAATTAATGGCGTGATGAACGAAGATATAGCGATTGAAAATCGACGTATCAGCGCACTGCTTGAATTTTTGGATTCTTCGATCAAAGAAGGTCTCTATCAAAGATTACTTCCTTGGTGCCACGGCGGACCGAAAGGCTGGATCTTTGATAATCCAAGAGAGGAAATTGATATTGAAGGTATACCGATGGTGGGTTTTGACCTTACCGAAGTATTTACAAAACCGGATATTCAAGAAGTTGTATTTTTCTATTTGCTACAACGGGCCGATATTCTAATGGACGGTCGGAGATTTCCTATTTTTATTGAAGAATTAGGACAGCTTTCACACCTAGCCAGTATTGCCGATTATTTCGAAAAGAAGTTGGTTCGCATTCGGAAATTCAATGCATTCATCGTTGGACTCATGCAGTACCCAGGGCAAGCACGTGGCACACCATTTGAAAAATCTATTGCGTCGCAAACGGCAACGCAGATCTATTTTTCAGATGCAAGCGCGGATTTTAAGGATTACGTGGAAATGATGAAGCTCACGCGTTCCGAGTATGAATTTGTACGCACTACACCAAAAGAGAATAGGCAGATACTAATTAAGCAAGGGAACGATTCAACCATTGTTTCTTTTGAATTAAGTGGTTTGGAGGATCAAATTTCAATCTTAAGTTCCAATCCAACTACGGCTGATTTCATTACAAAATTAATCGGAGAAGTGGGAGATAAGCCTGATGTCTGGATGCCTGTATTTAAAAAACGTAGAGAAAAATTAATCGCTGAAAAAGAGAGGAAAGACCATGAAAATGTTTAAACGTGTAGTCGCTATTATTGCGTTGTCTTCGGCCAGCATCGCTAACGCTCAATGGGCTGTTATTGATGCGGCGGCGCTAGGTGAGTGGGCAAACCAACTCAAGGCCATGAAAGATCAACTAGATCAGATGAAGGAAGTGCAACGCAGCTTTACTGGCTCTCGTGGCTTGGAACAACTAGTTAATAATCCTGCGTTGCGGCGATATTTGCCGAAGGATTATCAACAGATTTTAAATAGTGGGTTCGGCAATAGTCAGCAAATCCGCAGTCAATATAAACGCTTTGGTATTGAACAAGTAAAAGTCTTTGTGGATAAAGATACCAAAGATCACTTTAATCACAATGCCGATTTTGCTGCGACAAATAGAGCCACGACCGAAGAAGCATACAAACAAGCTAGTCGCCGGTTTGATGATTTAGATGTTCTTTTAAATAAACTAAAAACATCAGACGATCCAAAAGACGTTGCAGATCTTCAGGCGCGTATTGGTGCCGAACAGGCCATTTTGCAAAACGAAAACAATAAAATTTCTATGCTGAATGCCCTCGCCCAGGCAGAAGATCGACTTCAGGAACAGCAGGCGAAAGAGATACAAATGAAGGCAAGTAGCGGAAAAATACCGCGCTACTGAAGTAGAAACTTTCGCGCGCGAAAGAACATTAGCCACATTAGGAGTTACCCATGGCCAGCGATCCATCACATTTTTATTCCGACACTTACCGGAATTTGTCAGATCCAATAAATACGTTTCTTACTAAAACAGTTGAGAAAATTATTACTGAATTTGCCCCTATGGTGACAAGTTTTTTTATTATCTATTGCTTTATCTGGGGGTGGGCACTCTTAAATGGAAGCGTGAAAGAACCATTCATGGATGGTGTACGAAGAGTTGTGCGAATTGGTTTTATTGCCGGCCTGGCGATGAGCGTAGGAATCTATAACAGTTTTATCGTTGATACGTTTTGGAACATGCCAGATGCACTAGGTAAGCTTATTGCTCCTGGGAGTTCAAACACACCCGCAGCCGCGTTTTCATTTCTCGATACGGTGTTTGATCAATTTTTCGATTGTGGCGATCTGTTTTTCCAAAAAGCCTCTGGCCTAAAGCTATCTAATCTCGGATTGATGTTAATGGCGGTATTGATCTGGATAAGCGGAATAGTAGTGACATGCGGTGCTTTTATTCTTCTCCTGGCGGTAAAACTCACATTAGCTAGTGCGCTCGCAATAGGTCCAATTGCCATAGCCATGACCACTTTTGAAGCGACACGGAAATTTTGCGATCAATGGTTAAGCATTATTAGTACCGCCATCGCCGCAAGTCTGCTCACGATGATATTTATTAATTTGGTTTTGGTCGTTCTCGATAGGTATGTGCAAGCCGTTGGAACCGATTTCACTATTAAATCCGCACTACCTCTCCTTATATTTGCCATGATCGCCGGTGTTTACTATATGCAAATTCCACACTTAGCTCAAACATACGGAGGCGGTGCAGCCATAGGATCGATGGGATTAGGTCGCGCCATTGGCGGCAAGGTAATGGGGTCTGCATCGGGAGCCGCTAAAGGTACAAAAAATTTAGCCTCTGGCAAAACCTTAAGCGATATGCGAGGCAATCGCAGAGAAAAACACGTCAATAGCGAATGGGCTAAACGACATCCTGGCACGGCCAACAAGGGAGCTCAATGGGCCGTCAATAAAATGCGCGGGAATTCCGTTAAAAAATCAGGATAAAAGTACATTTTTCAAGAAAAAATAGCATTAATTCCTTAAAATAGGTATAATTTTCTAAAATTTAGAAAGGTTTAATATGTTTCTTTGCTTAACCAGGGGCATTGTCCCCTGTTTTTTTGTCTGCCTTTTGAGTGGTTGTGCATTCTTTTCCCCAGTACAGCCGAAACAGTGCATTGGTGAATTGCATCCAATCAACAAGCCTGCCCCTGCTCAATCTAAAGGAGCTATCTAATGTCCCTTAGTAAAACCAAGAAGGTAGCGAAGAAAGTACCCGCTCAAGACATCATTTTTAGTGAGGGTTCGACTTGGGAAAATGATACGATTTTTTTGCTTCGCTTAAGTGAGCGTAAGGCATGGATCATCGCTGGTGTTGCTGGGTTTTTCGCACTGTTAGGCATTACGGTCGCAAGTTACCAACTATTTAGAGATCCACCTCCGCCTGTCGTATTGGAAGTGGAAAAATTAACTGGCCGCGTTCAAATGCTCACTTCCTTGTCTGAGGAAAAATCTTCATACGGCCAAGCTAGTGATGAGCATTGGGCGCAAATGTATTTGTTCTATCGACTCAGTTATCTACCTGACTCAATGTCAGAGTTCTATAGATATGTTGGGTACATGTCCTCCGAAGGAGAGCAAGAGCTATACCACAAGTGGTTTCAACCTAATGACAATCCAACTTCACCACTTAATCTCTACGGAAAAAATGGTCGCGTGAAGTTACACATCGAATCTATCTCAACTCTTCAAAAAGATAAGTCCATCATCATCCGTTACACCAAAACGTTTGAAGGTATAGCGTCAAAACCGGACGAAACTTGGCAGGCGATCATCAGTTATCAATACAAGCAAGGCGCAAAAATGAGCAAAGAAGCGCGTGCTATTAATCCGTTTGCCTGGCAAGCGACGGGCTTTGAAGAAGTACCTGACGGCGCGATGAATAGTAAAACAACCGAAAAAGCTGGGAAAAAATAATGGCACGAAAATTGCGGTTTGCCCTATGTTGTTTGTTAGCTTTGGCGACATCAAGTACATCTAGCTACGCGGAGGTCGAGCCAATAAAAGGCCGAGCGGATAATCGAATTCGTGAAATCATGTATGACGCCAGAGATATTATTAGGGTTAAAACTTTCTTTGGAGTTAGATCCTTAATCCGCTTTCCAATCGATGAAAAGATTGTTGATTATAGCGGTGCCGATAACACTGCTTGGGACATATCCAAGGCACTCGGCAAAAACTATATGTCAATACAACCTTTGCTTGAGAACCCAAACATGAATATGTTTGTTGTTACTGAAGATAAGCAAGGTATCCAGCGGGATTACAATTTTATTCTATCGTTGATCAATGCAGCTCAACGATCAAAAACGCCGTTTGATTCTGAGGAAATTACGCTTAATTTAAGAATCATTGGCAATGAAGATATACGCTCCCAAAAAAAGCGCGAAGAAATTGCCAGGATTGAAGCAGAAAAACAAGAAATAAAAAAGGAATTGAATCCAGGCAATCCATTACAAACACAGAGAGATTTTAATTTCGACTATTGGTCGTGTGGCGATCAATTAATTACGCCAACGTCGGCTTACGACGACGGGCAAATGATAAGGCTCACGTTTGCGAATAATCGCGATATTCCCGCCGTTCATGAGGTATTTCCAGATGGCTCAGAAAGTCTCATTTCACATTCAATGGTGAATCTCACTACGATGGTTATTCCAAAAGTTGTTAAAAAACTCGTATTGCGCAAAGACCCACTTGTTGCCTGCGTAGTCAACATGTCTTACGACCCAGATAATTTACAAGATAACGTCACCGGAACTTCGAGTGGAAAAGTTTATCGCGAACTAAAAGGCCAAACACAATGACCGATAAAACTCCAAGTGGCGACGAGCAACATGATCATGAAAATGATCATGGGAATAGCATGTTTCTAAATCGTGGTGACATCGAGGAGGAAGAAGTCACTACGAAAAGAACCGTGCGTCGGGTTGGATCATCACAACACATCAATGACGAAGATGCCCTAGCTGATGATGAAGTGCCTGATCTCAATCGAAAAACGGTTGGCGGCACGTTAGCAAAGGTATTGATGCTTACGTGTGGTGGTGCTGCGGTAATTTATATGTTGTATATGGTAAATACACCTAAAGCAGTTAAGGCGCCTGAAGCAGTCACGGTGGGTAATAACCTCCCTCCCCTGCCAACTGATTATGATGGAAAGCCTATAGGCATAGTCAAAGCTGCGCCTAGCGGTACCAGTGCGCCGGAAAAAGAAAAACCCCAAGATTGGTGGGAACGGAAAAAATTGAGCCCACTTGCAGAAGAAGGAAATCAGTCCACTTCTAGGGGAAAAGGAACTATCCAACCAACAGAACAACAAGCAAGGCCTGAGCGATGCGATCCATTAACCCAGGACAATTGTAAACACCGCACTGAGTTAAGCGAGAAGCTTGAGCCAGCAGTGTTTAAGCCGACTGTTGCAGGAATGCTTTCGGACAGAAATTATTTGATCACGTCAAATACTTCGCTCGATGCGACTTTAGACACCGCCATTGATAGTAGTGAACCTGGCTTGATCAGCGCAACGTTAACGAAGGATGTTTTCAGCGACAACCATCAGGTTAAATTGTTAGAGCGTGGTTCACGGGTTGATGGTCAATACTCTGGCTCTGTGAAGCCTGGCTACGCCAGACTTGCCGTTATATGGACGCGTATTCGCACACCCAACGGCGTATTTATTAATATTGATAGTCCTGGCGCTGACGCACTGGGAAGATCCGGCATGTCCGGTAATGTTGATAACAAATTTTGGGATAGATTTGGTGCTGCATTCCTTCTTAGTTTATTTAAGGACACGACCACTTACGCTAAGAATCGCGCGGTCGGCAGCAATTCAACGAGTGGACAGCCGATGTTAGACAATAGTACAAATGCCGTCACGAACACTGTAGAAAAGCGCTTTGAGGCTGATGCAAACATTCCACCAGTTCTCAACAAGAACCAAGGTGATCACATACAAATTATGGTCGCTCGCGACTTAGATTTTTCTTCCGTCTATCAATTAAAGTTAAACAAATGATGGAAGATTATGTTCAGAACACGCCAATTTTCGATCAGAATTTTGCACCGCTTCGAGCTTTGCTTGATGGCGACATCTCCGAACTGGTTATAAATCGCCCAAAAGAAGTGTGGACAGAAGGCCCGACAGGATGGTTGAAGCACGACATCCCGACGCTTACTATGGAGCGTTTGATGTTCATTGCGACCAACATTGCATCGTTCAAAGGCGCAGGCATAGATAAAGACAGTCCGTTTCTATCTGCCGCTCTCCCTACGGGAGAACGGTCGGAGATTGTGATCCCACCAGCGCTAGTCAAGGGAACGTTTAGCCTTACTGTGCGAAAGCCATCGGTCAAGCAATCGACAATAGATAAACTTGATGAGCAAGGCGTGTTTTCAAATGCTGCATTAGCAAACAAAGACATTCTTCCATTTGAAAAGGAATTGCTATTGTTTCTTAAGAATGGACAGATAAAAGAGTTTTTTAAACTGGCGATTCTTAATCATAGAAACATTGTTTTATGCGGAAAAACTGGCAGTGGAAAAACGCATATCGCCAAGGCATTTGCAGACTATATTCCACTCAGTGAACGCATCATTACCATTGAAGACGTTCATGAATTCTTTCTTGCACATCAAAACCGAGTAAATATGATATTTACTCGTGACGGGAAAGTTCACGTCAAGGATTGTCTCGCATCATGTCTTCGGATGAAACCGGATCGCATTCTGCTATCTGAAATGCGTGGCGACGAATCATGGGAATTTCTCAAGTCCATCGGCTCCGCACATCCAGGAGCAATTACCACAATGCACGCTAGCAGCAGCAGCGAAGCATTCGATCAACTCATTTCCCTGATTAAAGATAGCCAAGTAGGCGCTCATCTTGACTTGTCCTATCTTCAGCGGCGACTTTATGCGACGGTAGATATTGTTGTTGCATGCGCCAACAGGAAAATTACCGAAATCTATTATGACCCAGAAATCAAGCGATCAAACATGGCTTAAATACGGCCTCGTAGGCTGGCTAATACTTTTACCGCTTGTCACTAGCTACATTGGTTCGCTTCTATTTTGCTTCTGGATGGGCATACCAGATAAGACCGCGAGCCTGACGATGCTTTGGCAATATCACCAAAGCTATGCCGGAAATAAGGCGATTCAATTACGTCTTTTGGTGTCTGTACTCTCAGTCTTTCTTTCCCTAGTAGGGATGACACTTTTGTTTTTGAAACGCAATAAGGAATCGTTACACGGACAAGCTGATTTTGCTTCCGAAGCAGATCTTAGGAAAGCGGACTTATTCAATAATGATGGCGTCATTATTGGAAAATTTAATAATCAATTTTTGGTTATTAAAGCCGTTTTACACGTCCTTCTTGCCGCCGCTACACGCGGTGGAAAAGGCGTAGCGATTGTTATTCCAAACTTGCTTTTTTGGCGACAAAGTGTCGTCAATACTGACATCAAACTAGAAAACTACCGGATAACCAGCAAGGTAAGAAAAGTTATTTTTAAGAATGAAGTGTATTTATTTGATCCATTCAATCCAAATGGAATCACACACTGTTATAACCCACTTGACTATATTGATCGCGAGAACAAGAGAAAGCTTGTTGATGACATTCAAGTGATCGCCAACCTATTTTTTCCTGACGTTGGCGAGAAAGACCCCATTTGGATCTCTACGCCAAAGACGCTTTTTATGGGCATCGTCATGTTGCTGATAGAAACGCCTGGCAAGACGGTCACTATCGGTCAAGTGCTGCGGGAGTCAATGGTATCAGGGGACGGTACAGATTATCTTAAGGCTGTAGTTCAACAGCGTAAGAATAGCGACCACCCTCTTTCCATGCATTGCGAGAGTTTTTTAACTACCTACACCGGCATTGACGCTGACGCTACTAGAGCGGGTATCATCGCCGGCTTTCGCGCCCGCCTTGAGTTATGGGCTAATCCACTGATCGATGCAGCTACCTCAAGAAGTGATTTTGATTTTCGTGATTTGCGTCGCAAGAGAATTACGATTTATAACGCATTAAATCCTCGCGACATTGCACGTGCTGGAATATTGAGTTCAATTTTTTGGCAACAGTTGATCTCGGTTAATCTTGTCGAATTGCCCGAACATAATCCTGCGCTGAAATTTAAAGTATTACTTCTGCTTGATGAATTTGGCGTACTTGGCAGACTTGACGTTCTTTTGAGCGGCGTAGCCTTCTTGGCTGGTTATGGCTTTCGTCTACTGACTATATTTCAAAGCCCAGGCCAACTTATACCAGTATATAAATCCAAAGAGGCCGTGGCTAACTTTTTAGACAATCATCACGCCCATGTGATTTACACGCCGCCGAAAAATGACAATGAAATCTCTAACACAATTTCCAGCGCACTTGGTTTCAAGGATCTCATTCACAATACATTTTCACGTCCGAAAAGTTTTTGGAAGGATGCGGGATCGATCAACACTAGCGATCAAAAACGCGCATTAATGCTTCCTCAAGAACTTCGTGAAATGCCGCAAGATCAAGAGATTGTTCTATATCGAGAAACAAATCCGATCAGGGCCAGCAAAGCCTACTACTACAACAATAAATATTTTGTGGACTTGCTATGCCGTGCTTCCCCGCTACTCAGTGACCAAAAGAAAAGCAAATTGCTCTTTCGTGGATTCAGTGAAGTAGACATCAAAAGCGCAGTTCAAAAGAAACAGCTTGAAATTAAGTCACCCCAAGTTGATTACGAGATTTTCGACAAATCCGTTGAACTATCAATGAGTATGGCATTTGAAGTAATTGAGTTGGAAAAAAGAAACAAAGAAGAGGCAGAACAAGAAGGAGATGGTAGTAAGAAATCAATTTCCAAAGGAAAAGATGATAAATTTGAAGAAAATAGTAATAAATTTCAAGAAAAAGAGACAATAGAACGAGAAATTACGCACGAAGATTTACAAAACATTTACAATATGCCTGTTGAATTGTTTTGTTTTGATCCTTTGGATTTGTCATTTGCAAAAGGCGACCCAATCGATGAATTTGCATTGTTGGATATAGCAGACCAAGCGCGAGCGCGCTTTAACTAGGGAGATATTGCGATGAGTGAAGAAAATATAATTGAGCCAGGTTCAGCTAATACAAACCAACTTGCTACTGCGGAAGCAATAGCTAAACCTATTCAAAACACTCGTCGTCAAGATGGCAGCGCAGGAGAACGTGCCTCACGCGACTTTCTGAATTTCAAAGTATTGCTGGAAAAAAAGCAAAGCATCGAAGCACTGCTTAATACCTCTGAAATACAAAATTCAAACCAAGCCCGTATTCAAGTTGAAGTTCAAAATCACCAACAGGCGCTTGCGATTGCGTCCGCTGCTGCTGAAATTCATCAAAACATGTTGGAAGTAAAAGCTTACCGCGATGAAATCAAGCGCGAGCATGACAAGCAATTTGAAAAAGTATCTAAGGACGAATTTATCAATACGTTCAAGATTAAATATTTACTTGAGGAAGACGAAGTAGAGAGCCACAACAAATCTATCGAGCAAAGGGATCTTGAACTCGCCGCATTGCGCGAAGATCGCATTGCTAAAATTAGTGAAGCGGCTCACACGCCAGCATTTCCAGCGGTTGAAACCATCGAAAAAATTATTGATGCCTTGGACATATCCACAAAGGCAGTGAACCAAACCTTCGGCGATGAAAAACAATCCGTTAAAAAAGTGACCGACGGAATTAGCGAAACAATTATTCCAGACAGTATTAAAAGAAAATACGTCGTCATTGACAACAAATATTACGAATCAGGCAAAGATGCCAAGCTTGCTTTTATTGATAACACCACTCACATTAAAGCGCCAGATCGCGAGCCGCTAGATCATCATGTCCGCAGCATGGTAGAAATCGCGGAGGCAAGAGAATGGCCTTCAATTAAAGTGAAAGGCACGAAAGAGTTCCGCTCGTCTGTTTGGTTGGAAGCCTCTTTACGTGGTATCAAAGTTGAGGGATACACGCCCTCGCCTGTTGAAAAAGCGCAATTGGAAACTCTCCTAAAAAAGCAAAGTAAAGCAGAAGAGGAAAACTCCATCAGTAAAGGTCAAGCATATAAGCAGTCGGCATCAGCAACAAACAATGCTCCCTCGTTTAAGACAGACTTGAATACACAAGATCAATTGGCGTTGGCGCGCAAAGAAGATCAAAAAACTTTCGCGCGCGAAAGTTCTCCGAAAGAAGAAACACCTTCGACGTCGAAGATACAAGCAATACGCTCCTTTTCAGGAACGGTCATCGAACACGGTGACGCGCCCTACGAATTTCAAAAAGATAATTCAGCAAATTATTACGCCAAATTGCAAACGCCGACCGGCGAACAAGTCATTTGGGGTAAGGACATTAAACGGGCAATCGAAGTTTCCAATACCACTGTTGGGGAAAATATCAAGTTACTAGATATAGGAAAACAGCCAGTCACAGTGACGGAAAATGTTAAAGACGAGAGCGGGAAAGTCATTGGAACAAAGCTCGTTGACAAGCACCGAAACACTTGGGTGGTTGAATCTGAAAAAACACGCCAGGCAGAGGACAACAAGCCTGAACTATCCAGGAAAGAAAAACTATTGCAAGTGTTTGATCGTTATCCGAATTTGATTGAAGCCGCACTTAAGCATCCTGAATACGATGAATTGAAACACTCTGCTGCCGCTTATGAAATAACGAGAAAGTCCATTGAGTCTCTTGATAAAAAGAGTCAGGAAACAGTTTTAAATCGATTTAAGGAAATATTACGAAACGACATTGAATCAGATAATAAGGGGGTAGTTGTCAATATTCGCGAACCATTAACCAACGTCCAGGGGCAAGACAAGAAAAATGTCAAAGCTCGTTCCTCTTCTACAGAAAAACAATTAAGACCACAAAAAAATAAGGAGTATGCACAATGAAAAAAAGTAATTTGATTTGGCTAATGCTGTTGCTAAGTTTTGGCTCAGCGAGTGCCCAAGAAGTTTTTAACACATATCAGTACGGAAAAAGAACTGTTATGGAATTTCAAGACGTTCCTCGATCTCTGACTATCAAGGATGAGTTCGGCAATGAAAGTGTGTACGAGCGTATCAGTGACAAAACGTTTCGCTTAACAAAAGCGATGCCAAATTTTACGGCACACGTAAATGGTAAATTGTATCGGATTAGAGATTACCAAGTCATGCACGATGAGGTAGTTCAAAAACAGGAAGTGAAGCAAGTGCAGCCGCCAGCTCAAATCATCCAGGCCGCGCCAATGACTGTTAATGCGCCAATGATTGTGCAAGTTCAAACTCCCAACGGGTTAGTGCCAATGATTGCCTACCCTACCGCGACCATTAGCAATCAACAGTTTATTACCCCTTCTTCTTCCCTAGCAGCGAACGAGTCGCTTGTTACCCCCTCTCCGAAAGCTAAAGAAGCAGCCAAGCCTATGACTCAATCGTGGAATCTAAAGCCAGAACATAGGTGGCTGCAACAGGCCGTTGAGGCATGGGGTGCGGAAGCTGGATATGAGGTGTTTTGGGAGACTCGCGATTTCGAACTTCCTAAACAAAAGTCTGATCGAATGATCAGCTCCGGTAGCTTCTTTGATGCGCTTACAATTTTGGGCGAGGCATACAGAAATTCAGATGCGCCGTTTCAAATTCAACCAACTGATTTCAAACAAATCATTGTTCGCCCGATGGCTGGCGCTCAACAATCAGAGATTAAAGAGGACTAAATATGAAGAATGTTTTAATTGCATCAGCGTGCATAATTTTAATTTCCGGCTGCGCCAATACCGAAGTAAAAGAGCGCGTGGAGAAATTGAACAATACGTCAACAGTTGAATTCAGAAAAGCTGAGACGATCATCTCAAATCGCCCAATTATATTGCCGTCTTTGAAATTCCCTTATCTTGGTTCTCGGTCGGTTATTGAGGCGGATTTTGCGGAAGATCTTCCAAGCATTTTACGCAGCTCGAAGAAGGCGCAATTTAACTCCAAACCTATGACGGCTGATGAATTTTCACGCCTGCTCTCAGAAGAAACCGGTTTGCCGGTTAAATTGTTTTCTGATTCAACAAACAATCAGTTGGTAACAGCTGGCGGAAAACAAACGTTTAAGACTGTTGATTTCAGCGCCCTCCCTCCAATGACGTGGAAGCAAACATTAGACACAGGCATTGCGCTTTTTGGTTTGGATTGGGATTTCTACGATGGCGCTCTTCATATTGAATCGACTTTCAGAAAGAATTACGCCTTTCCAATAACGCCATCTACAACCAAGACAAGTTCTAAGGTCGGCAAATCAAGTAGTGTGTCACAGGGTGCCTCTGGAAGTTCTAATAATGCCGTTGCGGGTAATTTTAACGGCATACTTGAATCAGGTTTTGAGTCTGATATTGATCCTGTGAAGGATATAACAGAGTCATTGGTGGCTATGGCTGGTGATGCAAAGCGCGTAACGATGAATCGCTCAATGGGTCTCGCGACGGTCAATTGTTCTAAAGACTGCCATAAGCAGATTAAGTCATTCGTGAAGACGGCTACCGCAATGATGACTAGCCAGGTCACTTTTCGAGTCAAGGTTATTACCATCGATACGTCAAATACTGGCGAGAGTGGTGTTGATTGGAGCTTGGTTTATAAAAGAGCGGTTACTGGCGGCAGAGGCATTGGCTTAGGTCTGGTTTCACCGACGAATCTCGCTCAAACAATCGCCGGTGCGTTAACAACGAATATTTTCAACCCGCCAAATAGTGTTGCTGGTAATTTTGACGGCAGTTCTGCAATCATTAAAGCGCTGAGCGAACTGTATACCAATGTAGATGTGAAGCCTTACGATTTAATGGGACTATCAAATCAGCCAGCAGTCATTCAATCGAACGACCAACAAAGTTTTATTTCTGGAACGACGGTTGTTCCAACAGGGATTACCGGAACTCCTGTTTATAGTCAAACAATTGGGTACGCAACGTTCGGCCAGATTGTTCAAATGATTCCCACTGTGTTAAGTGATGGAAAAATCATTGTTCAGTACGGAATTGACGATACCAAACTGAAATCACTTACACCAGGTCAGCAAGGCGAAGTTGACAAATTAAGGATGGGCGGATTGAAGGCCACATCAAGAGTTATTTTGCGCTCTGGTTCAACTTGGGTACTCAATCAATTTAAGAATACAAGTAGCACCAATCAAGATCGTGGACTACTTGAAAAGCAACAAATTGGAAGTAAAACTTCGAAAACATCGACTCTTGAAACGATTATTTTGATCACCCCATACGTTAGCGGAGTCTAATAGTGGAAACATATGAAAATTTATGTTTTGGCCTGCGTTGGGAGACGGCCTTAAGCGACGATAAGGTCGAACGCGAAAGCCTTGCACGAGGAGACGATTCCAACGCATACGTTGACTACACTTTTGACGCGACAACCAATCTAGGTTTTTGTCAGGTAAAAAACGTCAAAGGTTTAGTTTCCGCTGCTGCGGTCTTTGCAAACTACGCAAAGAGTGAAAATGCTATTTTTGCCCACTCGATGGGCGACAAAATTGCGCTCATCGTCGTTCAGAAATATATTCCATCGCAAGATGATCTTCTTTCAAAGGGTGAAGCTCTTCAGCTTATAAAAGCTTTTACAGAAACCGTAAAAGAGAGTGGAGGTATTTTAAAAATATTTGGTGAACAACTAGATGACTCAGTAATTACCACTGACCTTTCTCTCGATCAGTTGGTATCGATAGCCGAATCATCGAAGTTCGTACTCAAGGCCGTTAAAACCAAAGACAACACGAAAATTTTGCTGTTTGTATTTTTGGCGGTCATGAGCTGCTTAACAACCGCGTTTTTTTTCGATGATATTGTTGGAATGTTTAACGGAAAACCAAATCAACAACAGAAATCACCAAAGGAAATTCACAAAGACCAAGTAAAGGCTGCTGTTACATCGATCCGAAATGCGCATCAATTCCCAAAGCAAACCATGGATGCTTTTATTCCATTTGCAAATGCAATTGTATGGAAGTTACCTGGATGGGAATTGCAATCTGCTTTGTGTACTGGCACAACCTGCACTCTCACCTATGAGCGGAAATCTGGCGGAACTGCGAAAAGTTTTTTGAATACCTTAAAAATTCAGAAGGAAGATAGCAACGTCAAATTTACCAACCTTGATACCGCTATCCGTACCGTCACCTTTAATGCGCCCGCTGGTACTGAGTCGCTTGAACTTCTCTATTTCAACGATTTTGCAAAACAAATTATGAGCTGGTTTCAAGGATTAAAAGATGCGGGTTTCTTGGCTAGTAATCTTTCAACACCTACAAATCTAGTCCCTCCACCACCTGGGCCACCGGCAGATAAAGCGGACTTGATTAAGGTTGCTGACTACATGTTGACTTTGCCGTTTTCCGAACTAAAGCAAGTGTCAAATATTCCCAACTTTATGACAGTTCAAACCATCACCATCTCTATTAAACCGCCTGATCGTAAAGTTGAGGCTGAAATAAAAGGAAAATATTATGCTTACTAAAAACTTCATTATTAAGTCGCTTTTGTTATCTGCACTCACGAGCATTGCATTTGCCCAGACCGCACCGACCGCTCCTGCGTCACCAATCGTCGCGTCTTCAGCTCCACTTGAATTAACAGTGCCACTTTCCGAAGCTGGAAAAACACCATCTGGAAATCTAATCAAGCCAGGTCAAGTCCAGCCTGGTTCACCAGTTGGCACTATAAATGACGCTAATGCAATACGGGTTATCGATGAACGTGGTAATTACGATTTGCGCGCCGGTGTTGGCTCTGGTTTATCGGTTCGCCGTAAACAGAAAAAAGAAATTGAACTGATCAGAACAGCTTTGGTAGAGGGTGAATACGGCGCGCTTATCAGGGTGAATGGAATTACTACCAAAGTCAAAGTAGGAAGCCCTGTTTTAAAGTACATCGTTAGCACTGTCGAGAAAGACAGTATTTGCCTCAAACTATCCTCGAACAGCAAAGCCAAGTGCTCAAAAACCATCGTGTTTGATATCGAGTAATTTATGATAAAAAGTATTCTCAAATTATTGTTTAGCACTAAGACCGAGAGACAGTTTCCGTACTTGGTGACTGGTGCCGAACAAGACGCAGAAATCGTGATTAGACCAGGACATTTACCAAATGTGGCCGTTGAAGCAGTTTCCGAAAAAATTGCCATTGTTTATGTGAGTGAGCATTTTCAAAAAGAAAGGAATTTTCAAGCTATTTTGGCGAGATTACATAGAGATTCCTGGGAATACAAAATCATAGAATCTACGACTAGCGAGATACGTGCGAAATATCACCTGACAGAACAAGATGAATTTGTTTCATCCAATGGCGACGAAAAAAATAATACGAATACCACGTATTTTGATTCGTTGCTTGCGTTAGCCATCAAGAACAAGGCTTCAGACTTACGATTTCACATTCGACCAATTCTGGATACTTGCGCCATCACTCATAAAATTGATGGCAGGCTCTACCACATTGAGTCGATCTCGGGAAAACTTGGAGATGACATTGTTGGACATTTATTCACCAATCTCGTTGACAAAAATTCTCACGAAAAAGGAAAAACATCGTTTTCTCCGACGATCATCGACCAAGGCTGCACGATTATGCGAACCATCGATGGTTCCAAGTACAAGCTTCGGTATAAAAGCGTCCCTGAAGCCGATGGCGGTTACGACGTTTCTTTACGCGTTCAGGCGCAAGGCGTTAAAGGTGTTGTACCTACGCTTGAAGATATTAATTTACCTCCCTCAGCAGTAAAAGCACTCAAACGTGTTTCGCGCAAAAAAGAAGGTGCCGTTATAGCGACTGGGCCTGTTGGCGCTGGCAAAACGACGACCTTATATTGCCTCTTGCACCGCGAGAAATCAGAACGCAATGCTTACGTACTGACTGTTGAAGATCCAGTTGAATACAACCAGTATGGAATTACTCGTATTAATGTTGAAAAAATTGGATACATACAGGCAACGAAAGCCGTTCTTCGCATTGGGCCGGATAAATTGTTGGTAGGCGAAATTCGCGATCATGAAATGGGTAAGATGTTTAATACTGCTCAAGGGACTGGCTCGAAGGTCTTTACAACGACACACACAAACAGCGCATTCGACATTATTGAACGTCTTTGTGATGAGGATATTCAGCTCAAAAGAAGTGCCGTTTGCAAAACATCAAAGATCTCAATGATGTTTCACCAAAGACTTGTTCCATTACTTTGCGAATGTAAATTGCATGCCACTGAAGAGAATCTTGATAGTTACTATGTAGAACAATTGAGGCGACTCGAAGTCCCCATTGAAGCCGTCCGAATTAGAAATGATGCTGGCTGCAATAAGTGTCGTGGTGGCATCAACGGAAGGATACCAATCATCGAAATTATCGAACCAGATGAACATTTTATGCGGCTCATGGCGAAAGAACAGGATTATGAGGCATTGGACTATTGGCGCGCTCAATGTACTACACACGTTACCGAAGAAGACATAAAAGGTAAGCCCTTGATAGGAAATGCGCTTTATCAAATATTTCAGGGAAAGATCGATATTCGCGATGTTGAGCTTGAGATAGGTACATTGTCTGATTTTATGCCAACAGTCATCAGGAACAAACCAACCTTAGTAGAGGTTCAGAAACATGCTTGATAAGCTCACTCAAAAAATTAAATTTTCATTGGCAAGAGGTGCTTTCTTGAAGCGCCGCGCCTCAGTTTATTCGCAACTTGCCTTTGCCCTTGAACACGAATCAGATCCGAAATCGGAAATCGAAAATTTACTAAAAATTGCGAAGATGCGCCAAAGCGAATTAGAGCCAGTCTATCTTGAATGGGTAAAAAGATTTGAAGTCAAAGCCGGTCGCCTTGCACTAGCAATGAAAGGAACAGTTGAAGAGAGCGAGAGAACTTTGATTGCATCTGCTGAAGAGACACAGAATCTAGCATCCGGTTTGCGCTTCCTGGCACGCGTCACTAAACAAGTGCAAGAAATGGCGAAATCAATTCGCAGTGCGTTTATGAGTATTGTATTTCCAAGTGTCATTCTATTTTTTGTCATTCTTTTTGTTGACGGCTACTTCTTTCCAATTCTTTCAGAAAGCGTACCTAGATCTGACTGGGGAGCATATCCGAGAGCTGTTGCCAGCGTGGCGCACTTTGCTAAAGAATTGGTGTCTTTTGGTAGTGTGTTTGGACTTATTGCGGTGTTTATTTGGAAGGCATCGCTTCCAAAATGGACGGGCAAATTCAGAACCGTGCTGGAAAAAACGCCTCTCTATGGAAAATATAGAGATTTACAATGCGCGCTCTTTCTCATGAATCTATCTTTCCTCACCACGGCGGAAATTGCGCCACGCGATGCTCTAGAACGAATTCAACGTCATGCGACACCATATATTCGCAGTCACATCGGAACTATGTTACTAGCCCTCGATGCCAGAGCATCAGATTTTGGACGTGTTCTTGTTAGTACAGGGTTGTTTAATCGAGAGCTGGGCGACTTAATCGCAAACTACACAAGATGGACGGATTGGCACACTCAGCTTGAAGAAATTGCTACTGAGGCCATGGATATTGTGGTGAGGGATTTGACTGAATTAAGTCCAAAAATCAAGGAATTTTTAATGGCAGCGGTCGGGGTTATTGTTCTAATCCTTATCTCTAGTGTAGCGTTAATTATCTTGGCAATGCTCAGAAAATCGGGCATCAATATGTAAGTAGTAGTAGTTCGTTTTATCTGTAGTAATTTTTTAATCATCTGAAAGGTCTAATATGAAATCACGTAATTTTAAAAGCATCAAACATCAAGCAGGTCTTGGCATTATCGAACTCTTGATAGTCATCGGTATTATTCTTGGGGTTCTTGCCTTTATTTTTCTTCTCAGTGGATATGCGAGCGCTATCGTTAACGCATATAGGGGCGCAAATTCCACTTTGGCACACATGACCAACATTCAAACGGTCTACAACGGAACACCGTCTTACGCTGGCACCTCCACTGCCGGTATAGCCAAAGAATCTATCATCGACAAGAAATATTTGGCTGGTGGTGCAGGAACTATTAGCAACGTTTTTGGTGGGCAAGTTACAGTCGCACCAGGAACAACAAACGGGCTAGCTAATAACACACTTCTTTATACCGATGGTTCAGTAGCGAAAAAAGCGTGTTCATTTTTCGTAAGTAGCATAGCCGATAGCGTCGATACAATTGACGTTGCAGGAACGGTTATCAAAGCTTTTGGTGGCTCAGTTGATGCTCCGGCGCTCGCAACAGCATGTGCCTCAGCTGAATCAGTTGCGGTAACAAGCGGCAAAATCAAACCTAATTAATAATCTCTTTTCTTAAAAAATCATGCTAAAAGATCGCTGTCGCCAACGTGGTAACCTCATTATTGAATCCATTATTGTATTGGCTATATTGATGGTTATTACCTTGGTGGCAGTGGCTATTGCACGGTTTGTAAATCAATCAAATTTGGTTTACAGGGAACGAGTTATTCTGACAGCAGCGGTTGAAGGAGTTAATAGGTACTTTGTAAAAAATGGCGAAAGTATTGTGTCTTTTGGCTCCGCGCCAGGCTTTGCAGATCCTCTCTCACCGACCGTCACTGAGTTAATTAGTAAAGGTTTTTTTCCTCCAACGTTTTCCGGCAATACACCATCAGGGGGAAATTTATTAATTGTTGTAAGGCGCGGCGTTAGTAATGATCTCACCGGAATTGTTTGCGATAACAAGACGATTCAAGAAAATGGTAAGGATTCCTTTTCCCTAGCAGCAAAGATCGCCTTAGCCACACCAAGCGGAGTATCAACGTCTCCGCTGGATACAGCTACGTTAAATGGATCAACATTTAAGGGTATTGGTAGCCCATTTAGTAGCCCTGCTCTTGCTTGCGCTATCGCTTATCTACCCGCACCAACTTAGGAGAACGACCAATGAAAAAACAACGTGGTGAGGCATTAATACTTGCAATCGTTATGGCTCTTGCTTTTTTTGGTATTGTTTTTGTTGTAGTAAGACTCGTTCAATATTCTTTAGTAACGACATCGAGAACCACTAATGCAAATGCACTTAAAACAGTAACGGCCAGTCTTCAGTATTACGCCGCCAAGAATAAAGTGTCCCTTCAAAAAGGCTATCGAATTGATGGTATTGCGGTTCCTACGGCTCCCACTCTCACTGAATTGCAAAGCCAACAGTATTTGACCCTGGGTGTATCAAGCACTACTCCATTTGGATCGCAGTTTAAGACCATATTGACCGTCGCGCCAACTGGGGCAATTAGTGGTTTTGTCTATACGCAAAGCGGCGTAATTAACAATGGAAGTGTTGATAGCCGGTTCGCTTGTGAAGTCGCAAGTAATTTAGGTGAAATAGGTTTTTGTAGCACCGAAAATTCTCCCTCGGTAATTGGAAATTCGAGTAATCAAGTAGCAAATCCAGCAGGAAATTTTCCTGCAATCGTAGCAGGCAGTATTTTTGTATCCGCATAATTAGTCATCAAGAACACTTCAACAAGGGAATATATGAATTATCCATTTAAAAATAGGCAGCATGGTTTATCGTTAGTTGACGCACTACTCAGCGTTGTTGTTGTAGGCGTACTTGTTGGTGCTGTTGGTTACTCAACAAAGGCATTTACTCAGGGCTATAGTGCGAAGGCCAGAGGATCGCAGTACAGTACAGTCTTAGACGCAGCAAGAAGATTTTCTGTAAAAAACCAAAATAATATCCTTTCAAAGCTACCGGTAGCGGGTTTTGCCCAATATTTGACTCCGACGTTATCTGAACTTAAGGCTGCTGGTTTTTTGAGTAAAGATTATCAAGAAGAATTGCCAGCGTTTTTAGGTGGAAATCTAACTGTCACCCTTGAATACGAACCGGCTACCTGTCCTTTAGCCAACTGCGTTTTAGCAATCAAGGTTATTCCGACCACTGGAACCAAAGATAATGCGGGTCAACCCAGCCCCAAAATGGCATCAGACATCGCCTTGGCGATCAACGGCTATGGTTGGACTAATTCCGCAAATAATGATGCTAAGTTATCTAAGAATAATGCGTTGATTTCAAATCCCTTGGGTGCAGTTCCGGCAGTGGTGATTGCGGCGGATTGGCTTCCATCAAATAAAAGCTTAAATATCTTTTCAAGCGATGAGACACAAACAATTCCATGCCCAGCGCCGCAGTCTGGCGTGATAGTTCAAAAGCGAACCAAGACCGAACTTGCGGCTGGTGGTTACGATTACTCGCCATGGGTAGATGTAAGTAGTACTTGCGCCATTCCGCCTGTCGTACCGCCTGTCGTACCGCCAAGCTGCGCCAACGGTGCTACCAACTTCCCTACATGTAGTTTTCCGCCGCCTGTATGTGCAAATGGGGCGACAAACTATCCTACCTGTACATTTCCTGTTGTTCGTATGTGTCCGAATGGATACTCCTACGATGCGTTTGGAGCTGGCCGAAATCAGTGTGAAGCTGCTTATTACACTACTGATGAAGGTAAATCGTTAGCATTTAGTTGTGTAATGCAAGGTTACGATTGTGGAACTTATGTTGTCCTCGGTGGAGAACAAGTTATTGGTGCATTGTCTGCCGTGGTTCAAACAAGACCAAATACATGTCCTACACCGTATACAACCGTTGAGACGATATCTGTAACGGATGAATATGGTATTACTTTTTCGTATCCCGTAACAAGAATTCACACTTATCGTGTTGGTACTTGCGCACCTTACAGTGTAGATTTTGCACTTTAATATATTGGCGTATTAATATTTACCAAAACAAAAAAAGCCCGAATTATTTCGGGCTTTTTATTTGTGTAAAACTTCTCAAAGAATTTTAAGGCTTTTTTGCACCGCCACCAATATTCAACGAAGTGCCAGTGATGAAACTCCAAGTCTTGGCTACTGATGCTCCATTAACAGAACCAGCAAAGCTAACGTTGTATTTAGTGTTTTGTTTAAAAGGTGCCTTGCCGACCAAATGAGCTACATGCGGTTGAAGCATTTTATTAGTATCATTTGAAAATGTAATCAAGCGCATATCGAGCGGTAAAGATTGTCCATTTTCAGTAATTGTAAAACTTGATACCGAAAGAGTAGATCCAGCAACGCTATAGAACGAAACTGGTGAACTTGTCTTGGTCACGTAATCTGCACTATATAAATCGAGGTCAGGCAGAGGATTTGGTGTTTCTGGATACATAACAAGCGGAACATCAACCTGGCCATCAACCGGATACATAGTCAAGAAATTCGACGCATTATGTTGTCCTTTCCCCAAACCATTTTCAATCACAAGCGGCGCACTCCATGCCGGATTAAAAGAAATTCCGATATCGGTAACTTGTTGCGTTGTGATGCCGTCACGATGATAAAGTGTATTCATCAATCCTCTGACACCAATAGAGCCGCCAGATCCACCAATCATTTCACCAACATTGCCGCCACTGTATCCAGCAAAAAGCGCGCGATCATTTGGCGTTATCCCTGTAAATCCTAGTTTATTGGGGTCCTCAGTGTGAGTAAATGACTGATACGTGACTACATAAACCGCATGATTTTTTGATGAAGTACTAAGAGGAAAACTTTCCGCAACTTTACCCAGTCGCATACTTACACGAAAATTATTGAATTCATCAAAAGCTACGATTTCTTCAGTACCTTGCGCGTAACTCGGGACTGGCACTGTAGTTTGCAAGCTTTCAGGCGTTACCCCAGGTGTGCAAGTAGGATAATCCGTAGCACCATTCGTACACGATTGGGAAACTGGCGGAGTTGACGAGGCGGAGCCACCGCCGCCGCATGCAGATAAAAGTGAAGCCGTTAGTACAGAGATTGCGAAAAGTTTAGTATTCATATATCGCCTTGATTTAGTTTATAAAATTATTGTACTGAGCTATTGGTAGACTTAAATTTCTTTTAAATTTAAGTAAAGAATTTTATTTACTTTATTATATAACGCTTCATCAACAGAAACGTTTACATGATTTTTAAAAAAAATTTAATTTATTTAGCTATTGAGCTAGTGACGATTCCTTGGCAGTCGTTTTTGTACTTTCCAATTTCTTTTCCCCAGTAGAGGACGGAGCTTGTTGCTTTTGAATTTTCAGGTCGTCGTTCCAGTCTTTTGTTATCGGAATCATGCGTTCTGGTACCTGCTTCCCCTCCAGGCTCGCGGCCAGATTCTTTGCCATGGTTTCGCCTGACGAATCATTGTTATAAGCACTAAGAACAGTCCAACCTTTTTCATGAAAATAACACGCAAATTCACCGGCCTTTTCTTTTGATTGACCGGCAAAGCCCAGGACGTATCCTTTAAAACCTAGCTCGCGCAAGCTTGCAGCCTCGATGGCAGACTCAGTAAAGGCAACGCCGGCAGCGTTGTCGATAGCTTTAATACCAAAGGGTTGTTTTTCAACACCGCGCAATCCGTGATAAGTTACCTTACCGGTACCACGCAATTCAGCACTCTTACCATCGTATGAGAGAAAAACTGCGTTACGAAACTGATCCGCGTAGATCTTGCCTTCCAGATGCATTTTGTCAACCAGCTCACCACTCAATTGCCGCTCGATGAGTAGGTATTTTCTGACTTGCGGCCAATGTTTCTCCTCAGCTGGTGGCGGCGATGTTTCTTTAGCCACGCTCTTCACCGCCTGACGCTTGGCAACCTTGATCGCCGTGGCGACCACTTCCATTTTTCCAGTTTCAGAACCTAGCCAGGTAAGTGCTTCGTTGTAGCGCATATTACCAAGCTGCATTGCCAGATCTATTGCACCGTATCCACCTACATTTTTATCGTGATTGAAGAATTTTTGACTTGCCTTCTTCCGGTCGCCAGTTGTGATCCTCTCCCGATTTGCGGTGCGCCACTGGAAGGGGTCTTTAGGATCTTGTTCACACCCCATTGCTACAAATACCTGTACCAACGGTATTTCTCTTATGCGCTCAGATTCCACCTTGCGCATTTGTTGGCGATCAAGGCCAGGATATGTCTTCTGGCCGCTCGTTTTTTCATCACTCATAATTAACTCCAATCATCTTGATTTTTGATTGTTTTTCAAAGGTGATTCGTTTCGTGTTTGCTTCTTACCTGATTTTTCTGTGGCTGTCTTATTGGGCTCAGCCATTGGCTTATTATTTTGCTTAGATCCTACTTCAATTGATACCTTATTCGTCGTGCCAAATTGCTCTTTACCCAGAGTAAATTGCTCACGCAATTTGCTCTTTAGTTCTTCATTTCTTGTGAGAATAGGTTTCTTCTCAAGTCGTTCAACATACAATCTCACGTCGTCAACGGTTATTCGTCCGTCGCCGTTTCTTTTATTTCGGCTAAGTATTGTTCCATCGCGTGTACTCGACCGTCGCATTCCAGTATTGGCGTGCCGGAGGCTTCCCACATTAGCGTGTGCATCCTTGAGCAATAGCATTTCAGCTCTTCCCCTGTGATATACCACATTGACGCTGGGCATACTGCGCAAGCTGGTTGTGGTAGTGGTCTTGCCGACTCTTCCAGAGACGCGATAATCGGACTGATGTAGATTGGCACCTCGATCAGCGTGATTACTCCATCCTCGTCCCTCTGGTCGTTGTTTATCGTGTAGCTCTTTAGTTCTGTTTTCTGCATAGACTTGTGCCTTTCTTCTATTATCAATTACGCCTGATCGAATTTCGTTGATAGAAATCCGCTTAATTGGGGCCGGTAATGACGCCAAAGATGTTGAAAAATTCTTCCATGCATCAACGACGGTATTTCTCTTTTCCGCGATTTTGTCTATCCATGGTTTTTCAGGTGGTTGTTTGTTGTGTTTAGCATCAATCAATTCACCCACGGCCTCTGCTTGGCGTTTATCAAGAATGACTGAATGCTTTTGAACCGCATCAGGCGATTTTTTTAGACGCTTACCCATTTGCTCAATAGGTGAATGATCTGCTTTTTGAACATTACCCCGACCTTGCCGGACGCTCGCAACAGCGTCCACACCCTGCCTACGCATTTGAGCTGCGAAAACCTGCCTATACTCCATTAAGTCTGCCTTACGCGGATTTAAGCGCTTTCCATCGTGTCCTAATGTTCGCACTACAAGATGGACATGTGGGTGTTTCTTGTCGGTGTGCAGTACAAAAAGATAATCATGATTGGCCGCAAATAGTTCATGCGCAAATTCGCGCGCGCCATTCTTCACTGCTCCTGGATCTGTGCCAGGTGGCATCGAGAGCATCATATGCATTGCGGTTCTGGTATTTTCCTTCGCTTTTTCGTCGTTGATTGTCCTGCTCCATTCATTGATTACATCTTTAATATCATCCTTGTAATGCAATTTTTCCGCCGCTTGATTTTCTATTTCGAGCTGCATATTTCGACTGATGTAGAGCAAATGAGCACGGGCAGCTTTAGCACCTTTACTAAACTTGGTAATTTTAACCATGACTTCTGCATGTCCACTGGCAACACCTTCCGCCGTGGACTGGCTACTCTTTTTTTGTTTCTCCGCCATCGCTGGCCGCCCAAAGGAAATTTTCTCCTTTGACGTACCTGCTTTGCGCTTGCCATACGGATTAAGCACATCATGTAACTCTGCGCCTAGTACTTTAGAAGTCATTCATCCACTCCCCAGGAACGCAAAGAAGCCCTTAATACTGCACTGATCGCATCCTTTTGGATCTCGATCTTCGCCTTCAGCTCTAAAAGTAGCTCCAATTTCAGACGATCACTTTCTGTAAATTTGTCGTTTAGCGCTCGCGCAATCTGATTTAAGTTCCGACCGATAGCCGAAAGTTCTCTTTGAGACATCACCAAGGCCTGCAACTCATTGTGTCGCAACATGGGCTTTCTTAAGGTCTGCGCCTGTAACACTGCTGCAATATAGGGACTTGTTTTCATACCTATTGCCTTAGATCTTAAGACCACTGCTTTCTTTATAAAATCAGGCATGGTGATATTTGTCTCCACCATCTTAAAGTCTCCAATGGGTTCCTTAGCTAGAATTGTCCGATGATCTATCTTTTGACTAATACCCCCCCTTACCAATGACATTGCAAAAGCGTATCTAGTCAAACCACTTAATAAGCGAACATCATCAAGTCGCCTTGTTTCATCTTCATTCAATTTAAGGCTGATTACGGTCATAAAAATATTCGTCGGTTGTCACATTTAATGAAAAAAGCATCATTGATCTATAAGGTTTTTTTCAGTTATCTCGGCATTTATGTAAGTCCTGATGTCACAACAATTAAAAAAATTATCATTTATGCCATTGAAAGTGAAATAAAACACCATCTCGTTTTCCAATTTACTCGCATCAACATCCACACAGAAGCTTGATTTCATCATCGTTTTTAGCATCTCATAACAATAATATTCACTTTCTGTGTCACTACTTTTTCACTAACCTGGCACAGTTTTCACTAACTGTGTCACCCGACAAAATTATAGCTGTTTCTTTTCATTATTGGAACCAATAATGTCGGCGAAAGCCTATCCCGCATTAGATTAATGCCTTTACCGTTGCTTTTAGTCTTTCAGTAGGAATTAGGTAGGAAAAAAGTAGTAAAATGAAGCTAGAAGTTAATAAAAAAGCACCAGAATATCAATAAAAGTAGGATTTAAGTAGGAAAAAAGTAGGAGTTTGGTATAATTTGTCAAAATTTCACAAAGAGAACGCTTTCTTCTAGGGAAAATAAATCATTTTACGAACGACAAATGCCAAATAAACAACCTAAGAAGATGCATGGATCGAAGTTTATTCGAAGCCATATTTCAGAGATTCAGAAACTACAGGCGAACGGTTATACGCTTGCGTCAATTTACGAACAACTAAAGGAGAAGGGTTTAACTATTAAATTTTCGTCTTTCCAACAAGAAATGAAGATTATTGGAAAAGAACAGAAGAGTAGTCAGGGTCAAGCGAAAATTCCC
Organism: Candidatus Saccharimonadota bacterium; assembly: GCA_030645815.1. Classification (GTDB taxonomy): domain Bacteria; phylum Patescibacteriota; class Saccharimonadia; order Saccharimonadales; family Saccharimonadaceae; genus JACPYF01. Next base: position 6,257 of record JAUSMW010000261.1, on the reverse strand, counting down.
ACGCATATTGAAACTGAAGAACAAACCAATCAACCGGCGCAAAGCGGCTCAGATAGAAAAGCACTTGCGAAAATATTGAGCGGCGACCAGTCATACCTGGATGATGTAAACCTAATTGCGGCTCGCCGCACCAATCGATTTATTAAGAAAGAACAATCATGAGCAAACCGAAAAAAGTAGTCGTTACCAATTTTTGTGGGAACATTGGAAAGAGTTCAATTGCATTGCAACTGTTGATGCCTCGCCTTGGAGTCAAAGCCGAGAACGTCTTCTCAGTTGAAACAATCAATGGTGGCATCGGTGATGACGGTGTGGATGCTCAGACCTTGAAAGCCAAATTGTTCAATGAAATGGTAGATGCAATCATGCTGGCCGACTCTGCCATTGTTGATGTAGGAGCGTCCAACGTGGAAGAATTTTTCCGTAAAATGGAACTACTGGAAGGTAGTCACGAAGAGTTTGATTATTTTGTGGTGCCATGCACTAGCGACTCTCACCCTCAAAGAGAGACGGTTAAGACAGTCAAAGCATTGCGCGCCCTGGGCGTTCCTTACAAAAAAATCAAAGTTGTATTCAATATGGTTGAAAACATCGATGACGATATTTCGCAAATATTCCCCCAGGTTGTCGCACTCGGGAAGTTGAAAGATGCTGTCGTTAACACGGATGCGGTAATTTTTCACAGCGACGCCTTCAACAAGCTGAAAGATATGAAATTGACTGTACAAGGTGTGTTGGCCGATGATTTCGACTATCGAGCCAACCTTAATGCGGTGCGCGGAACCGACCAGGAAGAGCATTATCTTCAACGTATAGCCCTTCGTCGTTTATGTTCTTCAGTCAATAAGAACCTCGACAATGTGTACGCTACCCTCGACCTATGACATCAACCAAAATTAAAGAGGCGCTGCTTAATGAGTTGTTTGAAGATGCTGATCAACTCATTGCACGACTTGATACATTGGTTAAAAGAGTGGATTTTCAGGAAGGTAAATTGCTTCAGGCCGCAGAGGTATTAACCAGTGCCGCAACCTCCCTGCAAAGTACGATGCAAGAAAGCGCCCGAGTAAATAGAGAAATGGCCGGACAAATAATCAGCGCCGAACTGACGAAGGTAAATGAAAATCTTACGAAGGTAATCCAGGCACAAACGGAAACTTTTGGGAGCGAAGCGCAAAAAGTGATCAGTAAAGAATTGAATAGAATTAATTTAAGTGAAAAATTATATCAACTCTTAAACAGAAAACAGGTCAAAGACCTCGCTCTGATATTTGGAACATCCATATTTGTGAATGCAATTATTACCGGCACAATTCTGTTATTTTTTATGCGAAAATAAAAAAAGCTCACAACCGTGAGCTTTTTTCTTTCGCGCGCGAAAGAAAAACAAAATCAATATCCAAATTTTGTTAATAATCGCCAAACGTCATCTTTATGTTTATAAAGATTTTTCAAGGCAAGAGAGTTCATTTCAGGATACGCAATTTTGAAAGTTTCAATTGCTGTGCATAGCTCGTTGCTGGCGTCTGCCAAATCCAGAACATCCTGTGTATTTTGTGTATCAGTGGTCATGCTTCAAGCTTAGGCTTGTCAGATAATTCTCCAACGACTTCCTCAACGCCCTGCAAATGTTCGAGGTTGTTTAACTCCCGCTCCTGTCGTTCTTGCATCCAGGCTGGGATTGAGATTTGGTCATAGAAATCTTTAAAAATATGTATTTTCCTTACAAGTAATTCTAGTGCGTCGTTGCCCCGCTCTAGCCGATCCATTTGAACCCCAGATAAATTTAAATTTTCTAAGGAATAGATCATATTGACAACCAATTGCAAGGTGTTGCAAAGATCATTAGTAAATAGGCTTATTTTTTTTGCGTTTTCTAATCTTTCTCCGGCGATTATGCTTTCGAGAATTTCAATTTGTTTTTTTAGATTGGTAATTTCAGTTAGGTTAATTGTCATTATTTTCTCATTAGTTGAGTGTCATTTCGCTCTAGGTACATTTGGTAATGGCGGACAAGTTATTCGCGCGTAATATCAATCAAACCAATACCATGCTTCTTAACATTCTCAGTCGCATCCTCAATAGACAAGATTGGAATGCCAAGCGAATGCATGGATGCCGCGCGATCATCAGCACCTGGTGCAGTGTCTGTTATTGTTGATCTGGATACGCGGCAACCACCTTCATTCACGCCAGCTATAAATCGCCAGCCTTTTGCCATCTTGAACAGAAATGCATCGCGTAAGGGCATCGCAAGCGTACTGGTGAATTGCATACCTTGATTCGGCGCGATACCGTAATGGCTCACCAATGCCATCATCACGAAACCATCATCATTCAACGCCAGAAACTTACCTCCGAACTGCGCTTCCTTCATCTCTTTCATGGTACTTCCTCATCTCAATATGTATGTAACTCGGTCAATATAATTTTTTTTATTCACTAAAAGACTATCATAATCTAGTGGCATTAACATCCGTAATGCTTCTTCCCGTCCACGAGCTGATAGCGACCACCATGAGGCCCAACAAGACACTCTGAAGAACCCTGGGGCACTTGTTCTAGGCTCTTGTGTCGATACTCCCAAGGCGGTGTTGGTGCGTTGTCATGCCATAAGCCTGTGCGGTTCGCTCTCGCTATTTTTTCTAGTGCAGGCAATCTAACATCTTTATTGTAGTGCTCATAGACCCATGCCAAGCCGCGCACTACTTGTGTCATGTTGGCCTCGATGCCGTCGCACTTAATCACTGCAACGGTGCGCCCGTAGCGGTCTATTGTGCCAGGTATGTATGTGGCATCTTTGCCGTAGCAAAGATCCGACAGGGATTTTTTTGATGCCTGGCCGAACGGCTGCGATTTTTCCGGAGCGTCAATGTTTGCCAATCGAATACGCAAAGACTTGCCGTTTTCCAGCACGTCGATGGTGTCGCCGTCCAGGACGCCAATAACCTTGTTTGCGTAGGCCTGCGAACAAAATACAGCAACAACAAAAAATAGAACATATTTCATAGTGTCCGGCTTCCTCAAATTACAAAACAGAAAATTTAGTAATGTTTCGATCATCGTAATCGTGACCAAAACAGACTTTGACACGATTGCAGATAGTTTCAGCTTCACCATTCACAACAATCGTGCCTTTGCCGATACAACGGCCAAAGAGCTTGCGCTGTGCATCGGCTGACAATTTGCCCTGCCATACACCCAGGACAGATCCTGTTTTTTCGAGCAAGAAGAAAGCGAGATTAGCGGCGAAGTCCATTTGTATTTCCAGTAAAAACAATTGAAAGGCCATCAACTTGACGGCCTTTGCTATGCCTCGATTTATTCTGCGTTACCTGGTGCGCTGCGTTTCGTACTCAGGTATTCAACGCGATCCGCGACAAAATTAAATGAGTAGTGTTTGACGCCGTTTGACTCGTAGTCATTGTTAGACATCGCGCCTTCGACCAGGACACGCGAGCCTTTTGACAAGTTGTCGGCGTGATTGCTCGCAATTTTGCCAAACACAGTGATAGGGAAAAAGTCGGCGCGGTCGTCGTTGCGATTGCAGGCGATGCGGAATTTTACGCGGTCTTTTTCTGCTGTTGCGCCGGCAGTAAATTCAGGGTCGTCTACCAAGTGACCAGTCAGAAAAAAAGCGTTTGTGTTCTTTGCCATGATGAGTCCTAAGAGAGAGTGATTTCGATAAACAGCCATAACCTGACCGTAATAATAGTATAGGTGAATTATCATAAAAAGTAAAGATATTTATTTACTTTTTATGATAAAAAACCTGTTTGTGAGTGAAAGATGACAAGACTAAAAAAAGAAAGATTTTGAAGCAACAAGCTTTTTATTCCCTAGTGGCAGGCTATGAAAATGATTTGTTTTATGTCAAAATACCGGAAAGCTTACATTTAGAATACGGAAAGAATACAAACGAAAATATGACTACACCAGGTACAACAGAAACACTTGATTTAGCAGCACTGAAGGTAAAAGTGGTCGCCGTTGCCGCATTAGGTTTGAAATCCAAAGCGGCATCGCTTCGACTGGTTTTTCCAGAAATTGACACACTGATGGAAACGGGATATTCCCTGACATCGATCATGGAAACGGTTAACGATGGCGGTATTGCCTTTGACTCTTTACCCTCATTCAAAACAACGCTGTACCGCATTCGAGATAGTGACGGTGGCGCACCCAATAAAAAAAGCCCATAAGGGCTTTTTTTTCATCCATTCTTTCGCGCGCGAAAGCTAGTCACTGCCCTATTTTCCGTTTGACTGAACCTCGGCCAAACAGCATAGATTTAATTCGTCTTACTTTGAACTTGCCGCCCCGCCCTCTTCTGGCAAGCCTCGGCCAAGTCGCTTTTCACATCTTCCCAGAATTCCTTTTTATTTTCTGGGTTGTTAACAAAAAACCCCGCTCGTCGCAAAAGTTTTCTTGCGGTCATAATGGGCTGTTTTTGCAATAAGGCCAGCGCTGCATTTAAATTTCCGGCACCGGTTGCCGCTAATAGTTTTTCATGTGGTTTCATACGTCACCCAAAAAGGAAGACCCCGCAGACAACGCAGGGCTAAACGGTTATTTAGAAAATGATCGCCCTGACAAACTGGTCTCTCGATAACACATGCGGCATGTGGTCAATCATGCAGCGGCAATGCTCTGGCAAATTAAAGAAATCTTTCTTCTTGATGTGTACGGCTGTAGAATCTTGTGTGTTCATAGTTGCTCTCCAAATAGTGCTATGAGTAAAGAAGGCTAGTCAGGCTCGAACCTGTCTAGCCTTCGCCTTTTGTGGATATCCACAAAATCAGCGAAAACTAGCCGCCTTGCGGCGGCCAGTCGTTAAGCTTTCAACTTGCGCATTTCCTCGGCCAGCGTCCACAAAGCGCTATTAAGGCGAATATTTTGATCAATGCCTTTTACCTCGCGGGTGCGGATCGTATTGCCGTTGGTGTTACGGCCACGCAGACCGCCTTTCACCAAGTTTTCTTGCACGGCGTTGAACGTTGTCCACATATCGCTTTTCATGTCTTCGCGACGTTGTGGGCGCAAGATTTGCGTTTCTGTAATCGGTGCCGGTGTGTCCTGGTCATACTTGAGCATCAGAGCCGCACGCGCAAACGCTTGTTGTTCGCCGTTATTGAGCGTCAAGGCTTTCATGCCCTCGCGCTCTTCGTCGGCACGTTCAAAATCTTCGACCACGCGGAAAGCGCCTTCGATCACATCATTGATGATGTCGCCTTTATGCGGAATGCGAATAGTGTTTGTCGTGGTGCCGCAGACCAAACCGTTTTGGCACACAAAGCGAAAACAACCGGCGTACAACTGATACGACGACGAACCATCATGCGAATTAAGTAAAATGATTTCGTTCGCTTCTGCCGCTTCGATGCGATCAGCATGACGCAGACGAATCATGTGTTTTGCATGTTCGCGCTTGCCGTCATCTCTTACTTTTGACTGGCACACCATGAAAGGAGTAAAACCCTCATTACGCAGACCGCGCAAGATTTCAACGGTAGGAACATAGGTGTAACGTTCGGAACGGCTGGTATGTTTATCATCAGCAAAAATCGATGGTGCAACTGATCTGATTTGATCATCAGACAAAGGAAACGCAGAACGAAGAGCAGGGGAACCACGACCAAAGGTAGAAGATAAACGCATGACATTCTCCAAAAAATTAAACGGTTGATTTCGTGTGCTACAGGTGCAATTATAACACAAAGAACACAAAAAGCACACAATTAAGATACAAAAATACGTTTATTTTTAAAAATATTTCACCGCAAAAAAACGCCGCCAACTTTCTTTTCCCTAGTAGAAAGCTTTATTGAGTAACCTTACTTTCGCCTGCGAAAGTCTATCCAGGGCGTTTTTTGCCCTGCTAATGGTTTAGCCTCAGCGGCTAAGGGGAGAACAACTCCCCTTATTGAGCGCGTCAAGTGGTGGCCTGGAAGGTGGGCGGCACAGCCGACCAGTCGCAAAGCGACCAAGCCGATAGGCGCGCCTGGAATGGGCATCCCGTTTTTTGCAAAGCAAAAATGACCCAGGAATTTCAACACCACCCCAATCAACTAGGGAAAATAATAAGACCAAAGACAAAAACGACATCAAGAAGCCAATACACCACAATGCAAGCGCACCAGCTCAAGATTACTTAATTCGATCTCGACCGGAAATGTCTTGGCACCGGCATATTGTAAATACCGCGACCGATGACGGCCATTACTAAAAGCAATGACCGGAAAATTCACTTGCTGACC
>JAUSMW010000257.1 GCA_030645815.1 Candidatus Saccharimonadota bacterium | reverse complement strand
ACAGGCGAAGCTATCGCTGATGGCTTGAGAAAGAAGATTAAAAATGCTCGTGAATTGCAGCAAACTCGATACGACGACCCTACCGCTAGTAATGCGACCCTGAGCAGCCAACAGATTAAAAAACGACTCAATCTCAGCCAGGATGTCCAGGATTTACTGTCACAAGCATCTCAAAAACTCAGCCTGACCACTAGGTCATATTTCAAAGTTATCAAAGTCGCACGTACAATTGCCGACCTAGAAAAAGAAAAGGATATTTTAGCAAAACATATTTCCGAAGCATTGCAGTACAGGTCAACAAATACAACAATGTAAAATAACCCCTTGCACCTCAATAGTTAATCTGTTAAAATGACCACATAGGAACTAATAATAAACGTTAAAAGGAGTGACTCAAGATCAATAAGTCGGTACGTATCAACGAGGCAATTCGTGCCTCAGAGCTACGGGTTATAGGAGAGAACGGCGAACAAATAGGTGTTTTGTCCCGTCAGGAAGCTCTAAAGGCCGCTGAAGATGCTGGGTTGGACTTGGTTGAAATATCACCAGCCGCTAATCCCCCAGTTGCCAAAGTCATTGACTGGGGTAAATATCAGTACCAAAAGACGAAAGAGCTGCAAAAAGCTCGTGCCAAAAGCAGGCCAAGCGAGATGAAACAAATCCGAATTGGCCTAAAAATTGGTGCAAACGACCTTGATATAAAGCTCAAAAAAGTGCGCAAGTTTCTAGAAGAAGGTCATAAAGTCAGACTAACTGTCGTCTTCAAAGGACGAGAGATGGCTCATAAAGACTTAGGTTTTGTAATGATCAAGAAAGTACAAGAAATTCTTGGCGACGAAATTGTGTCTGAACAACAGCCAAGCATGGCTGGTAGAAATTTAAGCATTACTGTAAGGAGTAAATAGCATGCCAAAGATGAAAACCCATAAAGGAACCGCAAAACGCGTGAAGATTACTTCAAGCGGTAAACTTTTGCGTCGTCGTGCCTTTGGTGGACATATGCTCGCTAAAAAGAGTGCTAGTCGCAAACGACGAATCGGTACAAATGCCGAAATAAACGGATCCATCCGCAAGAATATCAAGAAAGCCCTAGGAGTATAGAGATATGAGAGTAAAAAGAGGCGTCACTACACGCGCAAAGCATAAAAAGATGCTGAAACGTGCCAAGGGTATGCAACACAACCGAACTAGAAGCTTCCGTCTTGCAAAGCAAGCGGTTATTCGTTCACTACAGTACGCATACCGCGACCGTCGTAACAAAAAACGCGACCTACGTGGTCTATGGATAACACGTATCAATGCTGCTGCTCGTGAAAACGGTACAACATATGGTCAGTTAATCAATGCTCTAAAGAAAAAGAACATTGAACTAGATCGAAAAGTCTTGAGTGAACTTGCAGCTAATGAACCGGCTGTATTTACAGACGTAGTCAAAGCTACTAAATAGTCTATTCATAGATACTAAAAAACCTCCTATTCGGGAGGCTTTTTAGTTGGTAGACTATCTATAAGCCGGGTTCTGTCGTGAACAATCATCTATCTAGACCTAGATTTGCACCTAGGTTCGAGCGGATTAAATTGATCTATTCTAGCGGACCGCTAATATGAACAAATCCCTTGCAGCCAACAGGGTTTACCTTCTGCATGCGTCACCACACGTAGCTGTGGGCTCTTACCCCACTCGTTTCACCTTTTCCTTTTGACAGGTAGTTTCGTTTCTGTGGCACTTTCCCTAGGGTCGCCCCCGGTTGCCGTTAGCAACTGTCGTGTCCTATGCTGCCCGGACTTTCCTCTCGCGTGAGCAAGCGATTGCCCAATAATCTACCTCTATTAGTATACCTTATTTTCCAGCTTGTTCGTCTAATATTTTGTTAACTAGGCCATCAGCTAACTGATTAAATTCTCTGCGTACGTGTGAAAATGTGACTTTTTTAAATTTTGGTACCAATAGTTTTATTTGTTCATATATAGGCCAAAGGTCTCGATTCTTTATCTTGTAGACACCGTTTAACTGATTAACAACTAAGTTACTGTCCAAGCGAAAATCTATAACCTGGGCTCCCATTTCACTGGCTTTCTTGAGGCCAAAGTATACAGCCTGATATTCTGCCTGGTTATTAGTTGTAACACCCAGATACGAGCCGCCATCTGCAATCACTTGCTCTCGACTATTCATAACCACAAATGCTGCCGCGCTCGGACCAGGGTTGCCACGTGAACCGCCGTCTGAGTACAAAATTAATGAATCATGTGATGTTGTTTCAACATCAGTTTGAAAATGTTCAACATCATGAAACAGAGTGGGTTGCACATCATCGTCCAGTCCTAGTAATATTTGTGTTGAATTAGTCAGTTCACTTAGTTGTATATCTGACAACTTGTGCCAAGCATATTTATTATAGCGTGAACTAAGTTTTATGCTGCTCTCACCCGCTTTTAGGCTAACCAAGTACACTACAAATACATATTGTATGTCCGTGTCATCAGGATCTATAAAACTCACAACGTCAAATAACTGTGATGTTTCTATACCAACCGAGAAATGATTACGTAAATATCGCTGCAAGGCTTCACTAGGTTGTTCTCTAAATTCTACACTTCCACCTGGTAGCTCGTATTTGCCTAATATTGATGATCTACCTGTCGCACGTCGAGCTAATAGTATTTTGCCATCTTGTTTTACCATTGCTCGGACTGAAATTTTTTGTCTCATAAATAAATTCTTTTAGTTTTCCTGTATTAGTTCATCAATATTTAACCCCTGGATATGATGCACGACATTTCCTCGCTTTAATGCAAGGTGGGTGTTCTCATTATTACTCCACGAAGTAATATAATATTGAAATCCCTATAAATATCCTGTTAAGAAAAATCTATGCACCTTTTCTAGGGGCTGTACTAATTATATCACTACGCCGAAAATCGCTGCAAAAATACTCAAAAAGAAATTAATGGCTGCTTGCATGTACATCGCCAAATACTGCGAGAATAATAGTATGATTGCAAAAACCACTATCAAACCATACTGCTCAACACTAGCCAATAACGTTCTAATGCTATCTGGTGCCAGATAATACAGTAACCTAGAGCCGTCTAATGGTGGAATAGGCAATATATTAAATATAAAGAAGCCAAGGTTAACATATATCCATATCGATAAAACACTGCCAGCGGCTCCATTAACTCCCACAATAGCCAACAGCCCAAAGCCCAAAAAGGCTAATAGTAGATTGCTAATTGGACCAGCAATACCAACTAGCATTGCCCCGAATTCCCCCCAACGAATATTATGTGGATTAAATGGTACCGGCTTTGCGCCACCAAAAATTGGTGCTCCAGTTACAGCTAGTAGGATTGGCAACAAGATAGTTAAAAATGGGTCGATATGTGCTAATGGATTTAGGGTTAACCTACCCTCATGTTTTGCCGTATCGTCGCCTAGCCAATAGCCAACATAAGCGTGAACCATCTCATGCAAAGTCATTGAAACTAAAATGACTACTAATAAAATAAAGATTTGAATTAAATTAATATCCATGTGCACCTTAGTATAGCAAACTAAAGCGTTGACTTCTGTTAGCAGGGGTGATAATATTGATTACTGAACTGTAAAAAGGAAACCAAATGGCAGCAAGATGCGAGTTAACAGGTAAAGGTAAACAACACGGCCACAATGTGAGCTTCTCTTTGCGTCGCACAAAAAGAGTTTTCAAACCTAACTTACAAAAGAAAACTTTCATGCTTGATGGTAAAAAAGTCACTATGACTCTCAGCACCCAAGCTATCCGTACTCTCAAGAAAAAGGGTGTTCTAGCAAAAGCTAACTAGCTTCGCTTTATCTCAAAAACTGTTCTGACAGCGGGCATAGCCCCGTTTTTTATTTTCAGCTTGTCTACTACTTCGTGCTCCTGAGCACCCAAGTCTTTCAAAAAACTTTCTAAATCATCTTGAGCTTCGCTATATTTAACGGCAGCATCTTTGTAGTGTGTTGGTATAACAATTTTTGGATCTATTTGATTAACAATTTTTGCAGCTGCATGTGAATCCAAAGTGTAGCCATTACCTCCCACCGGTAGAGCTAAGACATCAATAACCCCTATATTCTCCAACTGTACTTCGTCCAATGTATCACTGACATGACCTAAAACAGCTATACGAGTACCATTAAATTCTATCTTGTAAGCAGTCACTTTACGTTCTGGGTCCTTGTAGCGTGGAATAGATATACCTTTAATAGAAACACCGGCCACTTCGTATTCACCAGCTCCACTAATTAGTATTTTTTGGTCGTTATCAATAATCTGTTCGGCATCAGTTACTATCTCTATGACATCCGTCAATTTAATGTCCTTTAGACCGACACTAGACAGTTTTGGGTCAATTACTACATTAATTGCTGGACCTGATTTAATCGTTATTGTGGTTGCGCCTTTATATTCAATTTCCATTTTAGGTATTATCTCCTCTTATTTACTAACTATTCCATTAACATCCAACGCTATGACATGTTTTCCGTCGATAATCTCTGATACAAAGCGGTCTTTGACGCCTAGTCGGTAGCTGAAATCATCATATTTTAACGTTGCATAGTTGAGTGTACGGTGTTCATCTTCTTCTAGGTCCTTCATAAATTTCTTTAGCTTCGCCTTTGGAATAGTACCAACTATTAATACGTCTACTTTACTGTGTGCACCAGATACAAATGAACCGCTCAAGATTACTGCCTTCACGCCTGTCAGGTGCTTGAGCCTCTTTGACCAATCTGTGGTACTAGCTACTTCAGAACTAATTTCGCTAGAACTAGATTTGTCGGAAAATATTTGTTTCAACGGTTTGTAATGAACATAGTCTTGGTCAATTTCATAGTACAATTTATTATCAACACTATCACTCTTTATTACTCCTACATTTAGCATGTTTGCAAGCTCTCGACGGACGGAATTTATTTGTTCATCTACCCGACGAGTTATTTCACGTACATAAAAGGCTCTACCAGGGTTATTTAAAAACAAATACAGCAACTTGACGCGTGTTTTTGAGCCAAATAAGGTATCAATCATTGTTTGTTATTTTCCTCCTGGTTTGATACTCATAATATCATTTTTGTTCAACTTTGGCGAGTGTCTAAACCCTGTGAAATGTACGAATAGACCTCATCAAACGGCATCCATTGAATGAACTTGTTACGCTTTAACCAGGTTATTTGTCGTTTGGCTAGGCGCCAGTCCTGAGTAATAGATTTTTCTTTTGCCTCGTCTATTGTGAGCTCTCTACTTAGTAATTTATGAATAATTGGGTAGATATTTCCAGTCATAGACTCATTATTCCAGCCATACTTTTCGCCCAATAATTTTGCCTCTTTGACCACTCCGCTTTCAAAAATGTGTTCAGTACGCTGAACAATTCTATTACGTAATGTTTCATTTTCCGTTGCTATTGCTACAACAATGCTTGTGCTTATATTTTTATTATTACTCTTTACAACACGACCATTTCTTTCAATATTTCTTACAACGTATCTTTTATTCTTGTAGTTTTCTGGTAGTTTAATGTTGTTAGTTTTACTGTAAATATAAAGTTCCTCTAGGCTCATAGCTTCAAGCTTTTGGCGCAATTTTGGGTCGTAATCTGCATCAAATGTGTAATCTAAAATAACACTATCTATATACAGTCCGGTACCGCCAACTAGAAAAGGGATTTTACCGCGTGAGCGAATCTCTTTGATAGCTTTGTTTGCCAGTTTTTGAAAATCTGCAGCTGTAAATCTCTGGCCAGGTGTAGCTACGTCCAGCAGGTGATGAGGTATAAGCTTTTGGTCCCTAATACTAGGCTTTGCTGTGCCAATATCCATACCTTTGTACACCGTCCTAGAATCTGCACAAATAATTTCACCACCATATTTCATTGCTAGCTTCATAGCTACGTCGCTTTTACCACTAGCCGTAGGGCCAGTAATGACGACTAGTGGTTTATAGGTGTCCATCGTCTATTCTCGAAATCAACTACTTTTAAATCCTCAACGGTTATACCTTCGTCTTCTAATGCCTTTTGATGACCATTTTTACCGCCATAATAACCAGCGGCTAATCCACCAAATCGATTCACAACCCTATGCCAAGGTAAATCAGTTGGACCAAAGTGTGCTAGACCTCCAACTATACGTGACGCAGCTGCTTGGCCACAAAGTGCCGCAATATCACCATACGTCATGACTCGCCCCTCTGGTATCTGACCTACCAATTCATAGACTAGTTGTTTGAAACTAATATTTGCTTGGCTCATATTGAAGATTTTTGTACGCGGGAGCGAGCTTCGTTGGCGATTGAACTGATAATTTTTTCTAATTCATAGGCTTCGTCCTGACGCCCCTCAACAGCTAAATCTTTACGAACTCTAGGTGTTAATTTGCCACTTTCTAGCTCTTTTTCACCCACAACGACACTATATGGTACTTTTAGAACCTCGGCTGCTCGGATTTTCTTGCCAACAGATTCATTTGTTCGATCTATGTTGATGCGCACTTTATTTTCTTTGGCCAAACTAGCTAGTTTGTCTACAAAGCTGTCCAATTCCGGACTGTCTTTTACCTGAATAACCCGAATCTGCTCTGGTGCAAGCCAAAGCGGGAACTTGCCGCCAGTATGTTCGATATATACACTCAAGAACCGTTCAATAGAACCAAGCAAGGCTGAATGTATCATGACCGGAGTTTGCTTGGTACCATCTTCTGCGACATACTCGAGCTCAAACCTATCAGGCTGCACGAAATCTAGCTGTATAGTTGCTAATTGGTGTTCACGTTCCAGCGCATCAGTTGCCATAAAATCTATCTTTGGACCGTAAAACGCGGCTTCACCTTCAACTTCAAAGTAATCTAGGCTATTCGCCTCAACAGCGCTCTTTAGCTGAGCTTGAGCTGTTTTCCAAAGCTCTGGGTCACCCAAATACCCATCGCCATCATCACGATAACTGAGACGAACACGCAAATCCATTCCAACTGCTTTGTATATTTCGCCCGCTGCTGCTAGGAGGTTCGCAATTTCTTGCTCTATTTGGTCACCTCGACAAAATACATGGCTATCATCCTGCGTAATTGAACGAACGCGTGATAGACCACCTAGCTCTCCTGTCTTTTCATCACGATAGACAGTAGTTGTTTCAAGATAGCGAACCGGCAAATCACGATAACTGCGTGGTTTTGAGGCATAAATACGTGTGTGATGCGGACAGTTCATTGGTTTTAATACGAACTCATCTGAAGTTTCCTGACTTTTTACCAAAAACAGCTCGTCACCAAATTTCGCCTGATGACCTGATTTTTCATACAACGCAGTCTTTGTGATGTGCGGTATCCAGACCTTTTCAAAGCCGTAATTCTCGCGTAAATCGTTTGAATACTTGGTTAGTTCTTCACGCAACACCGTTCCACGTGGAGTAAACAACGGTAATCCAGAGCCTACTAGATCTGATGTAACAAAAAGATCTAATTCTTTGCCTAATTTACGGTGATCACGCTGTTTGGCTTGTTCTAATAAATCTAAATAATGGTCTAATTCTTCTTTAGTTTCAAATGCCACCCCATATAGACGTTGCATCTGCGGGTTTGTCTCTTTGCCACGCCAATACGCACCAGCGACTCGCAGTAGTTTAAAAGCACCAACATCACTGGTATTGCCAGCATGTGGTCCACGACAGAGGTCGGTAAAATCACCATTGGAGTAGAAACTAACGTTTTCTACGGCACCCTCACCTTCGGCAATAGTTCCTAGCTCGTCAGCGTTCAAATCACCCGCAACTGTGGTGCCAGACCGCTTTAAATCGTTCAAAAGTTCTTCTTTGTATGGTTGTTTGGCTTCTTTTGCCCAGCCAATAGCATCATCCACTTGCTTTTCACTACGTTCAAATGTCTGTTTTTCATCAATAATCTTGCGCATTTCAGCCTCAATTTTATCGAAATCATCTGTAGAAATAGTGACATTCGGTATGTCTATATCATAGTAAAAGCCGTCTTTGACCACAGGGCCAACACCAAATTTGGCCTCTGGCCACAGTCTCTGCACTGCTGCAGCTGTAATATGCGCCAAACTGTGTCGCATTGGATATAGGCTATTGTTATCACTCATATGTTAATAATTGTACCACGAGACAATTGCACGTGGCCTCTGTTTTTGCTATGCTGTTGTTTGCGCGGGCGATTAGCTCAGCTGGCTAGAGCGCCTCATTGACGTTGAGGAGGTCGGGGATTCGAATTCCTCATCGCCCACCACATAACTTGTCTCACTTTTTATAGAGTGAGACTTTTTAATTACTACGTCAACTACATAAGCATAATATTGACATATTTAGTATAAAGTGCTAGTATAGAGTTATGAAAAAAGATATGAAAAAGCACACCACTATTTCCAGCAAGCCATCAGAGCTAGCTAGCTTTAAACTATTTTA
>JAUSMW010000022.1 GCA_030645815.1 Candidatus Saccharimonadota bacterium | reverse complement strand
AATATGATAACGCTATTGAAGCTAGAGACTACATGAAAAGTAACGGCCTTAGCAATATATACGCAGAGTCCGCCAGAAAAGCAGTTATGGCAGGTAGTACATTGTCAAAGGAAAGATTACTTGCTTTATTCAAAGCTATTGATAGCTCCTCAGCTATCAATAAAGCAGAACTACGTAGTTTAGTTGAAAATGGAACATTAACTGCGGTTATCGCAGTGAATACGTACGCAAAAAGCAATACAGATGAATCTGCTGCATGGTCAAGTGATGCGTTTGCGGCTGCTAGTGGCGGCGGAACAACTGGTGGTTCAGGCTCAGGTGGCTCAGGTGGCTCAGGTGGCTCACAAACGCCACCTAGAAGTCTTACTGAACAAGAAATTGCAGATTTTACAAAGAAATACAATGGTTGGGTTGCAGAAGCTGCTGATGGAAAGCCCGATAACTTAAAGGCTTGGATGAATTTTGCAGGCCATCCACTGCCAGATGATTTCTATAAACCAATTAATGGGTACATTTTTGTTCGAGGCGATGGACCTAAAGACAAACCCCCTACAGAGCTTAAAGGTAACGGCAACGCAGTATTTGCAGTTGATAAAGACGGAAACATGTTCCATGTAACTTCTGCAGTGTATCAGCAAATGGTAGACGCAGGTCAAACACCAAAAATTCATGATGGTAGCCAAGCAGTTATCGACCTTATGGGTGTAGACGGGGTAATGACTTCACCTACAGTAGCTACGTTATATACACCTACTACACCAACTCCTGATCCAGTTGTGCCACCAGTAGTCGTGGCTCCGACTACTCCAGCCCCAGCAGATCCTGGTAATGGAGGATCGACAGCTCCAGCTCCAACTCCTGATAACGGAAATAACTCTGGTAATAATGGTGGTGTTGCTCTAACAACATATACGCGTAATGCTAATGATTCGGGCTTTGCATACCCTTGGTCGGCTGCTCAAAGTACTGGCACAGCAGATGTAATGGGTACAATTCGTAAAGCGGTTACCTTCATGAACGAAAACGAAGGTAAAAATTATAATTACGATGATTTAAAAGGTACAATCCAAGCAGAAGATGGATCATTCATCAGTAAAGATGATGTACAAGCTTTGAATAATATAATTGTAACTTACACAAAACAAGACTTTAAGGGAGTTGCAAAACCTGCATCAGTCTCAACTGCACCAACAGCAGCTGGTGGCGTACAAGCTCAAACAGAACAGATGAGAACAATAGGTGGAGCTAGGATACAAGATCCAAATAGACAGTATGGTGCGCCAGGTGACACCGCAGTAGGAACAATGCCTTCAGTAATTGACCCAAGCAAATCAGGAATTCCTCCAATTGGTGGAATGTAAGCAAGATTGTTGATATACGTTCTAGCAAAAGAGGTTTCAGATCAAAAATCTGAAACCTCTTTTATTTAGTGTAGCTTAACTTCAACGCTGT
>JAUSMW010000210.1 GCA_030645815.1 Candidatus Saccharimonadota bacterium | reverse complement strand
CCTTGCCAGTTGGTATTGGTGACAAAGGATATTGCTGTATTGAAGGCTGAGTCTGAAGAAACATCTCCAAGTAATTGAGGATTCAGAGGCAATTCACTCTGGAAACGCTGCAAGCCATACACAACAACCACGCCCAGAATATTAAATAGCATGATAGCTGCTGCATAACGTTGCCATGGCATATCTTCTTCCGGATCAGTGCCAATAAAACGACAGAATCCATACTCAAATTTATCCAGCCAAATGAAGCGGCGTGTTAGCTGCCCATCAAATATGCTGGCGAGATAGCGGCCTAAAGGCCAGGCGATAATAAAGAGAACAATAAGAAATAAACCGATTTGTATCCAAGGTGAGGTATTCATGTAACCTCCTCAGCGTTGAATAATGCGTAGAGCAGGTATATGAACAATAAGATAGCAAGAATACCGGTTAGCCAATAAATCCAATTCATCTTTTATTCCTCATGATAGTAGTTGGCGATCAATCCTATGATCAATACTACAGATAAAATGATTATCCAGAGATAATAGATAGGATCCATATACTTACTCCAAAAGTTATCTACTTGTATAGTATGAACAACTGTGTGTAAAAATGGAGTTGAATTGAAGGGATGAAGCGTAAAAATAATGTAAAAATTTATTTGATTGAGTATTAGCAAAAATTTCTTATTAGCAGTTTGATCTATAATCAGAGATCTTCAAGAAAACTGCACTAGATTCTCTATTCCATGTGGTATCTGGCACGAAGATTTAAGTGACGAAGAAGTTGAAGTGATCATCAGTGAGTGCGTGCGTTGGTATGGGACCAGCAACTTACGAATGGATGGTGCCCAACGCAGAAAAAGTTGCCGCGTAGACTGATTCAACGTGGCCATATACTCAGCCAGCCTGTATTTTCTAGCCGTAGCTTCTATCCACGCTGAAATGCGAGCTGCTGTTGGTACCAAAACATCTGGATAGTTAACGATGGAGATCTCGCGGCAATTCTACGATACTTGTTTGCTGAACGAACTTATCATCCAAATTGGCTCGGCTACTCTCACCAAAATGGACAAAACAAC
>JAUSMW010000239.1 GCA_030645815.1 Candidatus Saccharimonadota bacterium | reverse complement strand
AAAAGAATAAATGATTCCGGGTGGCGAGTAGAAACCGTAACGGGCTTTAACTCCCTTAATGCTTGAGGTAGTAGTCGAAGTAGAACCGGGGTTTTGTTCGACAACTTGTTTTGTCTCATCCACTGTGTCTAGCACGGTATAGGAGTAGTAACGCTCGTTGCGGACTAGAGGGGACTGGATAATTAATGCAGGCGCCAGTGAAAACTCACTAACCCCCAAGTTCGCCGAACTATTCAGCACATACTGCGGAGCAACTATTGTTAATTTATTTACCGCTTCAATTCGTACATCATCCACATGTGATTGTGCAGTGCGCGACACACGAGCTTCAACTTCCTCCGTTGACTCGAACTCGACTGGTTCGGTGTAGGGGTTGATATTTTCAACCGATGTGTTCGCTTCCAGCTGTATCACCAACCCTTGAATTATCGCTTTAGGATTAACATAGGGTTTGGTATCTGACACAGGCAATGCCGATAATGTACTGATTACCTGAGTGTTATGACTGGTTGCCGCAATAGGTTCATTTTCTTTCACTGGATCATCGAACGCATAAAGCGAACCGTTACGAATTCGGCCGCTTTGAGCTGCCACCTTGATCGTTTTAGCCCTCACAAATCCACCAAAACGATTTAGCACATCTGTTTTAGATGCGAATGATAAATTGCCGCTTATCTGTCTTGATCCCCATTGATTACCAGCCTGTTCCCTTTGGTCATACACCTCGACACTACCTCGGTTCTCAATCAGCTTCGCACCAACTTGGATCGACGGTTCACTATTACTCAGCCCGCTCAACCAAAGTTTACGTTTGGCAATCAATCCGCCATAGTTTCTAAAATCACCAATTGCGTTCAAGACTAGCGCATGACCAGAAATACTGGCCTGTTGCGAAGCTAGGTGAATATCTCCCTGACTTGTAAGTTCCACTTTTCCATCAGCCATAAGTGCAGTATTTAACGTGATGGAATTTTGTGACGCAGAATTAGCGGCGAGAGTTCTTATAGCAATTATTTCTGCCTGTGCATGAAGTTTACCTTGATACTGAGTAACAGCCCTTAATTCT
>JAUSMW010000235.1 GCA_030645815.1 Candidatus Saccharimonadota bacterium | reverse complement strand
GCATCAGTGCTAGTGGCATTTGCAGTTGTTGTATCTGTATTTTTGGCAAAACAAATCATATTTACCGAAAAAGTATTGATAGAAAAGAACAATACTATTGGCACACTAGAGCAGAACCTCAAAACATCTAGTGAGCTAGATAAAAATGTCAAAAAACTACGTGCTGACAAAAACCTCACAAGCGTCAGGTCTAGTGCGTCAGACAATAACCTCGACGTTGTTATTGACGCTATGCCATACAAGGCTGATGATGTTGCCTTGGGCTCATCACTACAAACAGCACTGTTAACAAGCGCGACAATCGAGTCATTATCAGTGGAATCAACTGATAGTGCGGCTGAGAGTGGTTCTAGTAGTACAGATACAAGTGCCCTAGAGCAGGTGGGTGATGCCCAGCCTGTTGTCTTTAGCTTTAAAGCAACTGGAACAAGCGAGCAGCTAGAAGATATCCTAGACCGTCTAAATAGGTCAATACGTCCTATTCATGTTATATCATTACAACTAGAATCAGCCGGTGCTAATAACCTGACTGCTACCGTTCAGGCTGTTACATATTATCAGCCACAAAAAACAGTTGAGCTCAAAGAAAAGGTGGTCAAGCCATGAAAAAGAATGATTACGCAGCATTAGTTTTGATTGCCGGCCTCAGCCTGTTGGTTGCATGGTTTGTTGCTAGCTCGATAATAGGTGAGCCAAAAAAAGAAGCCCAAAAGGTTAAAACATTAGATGCAATCAGCAGTACAGTAGAGACCCCGAGTAACAAGATATTCAATAAAAAAGCAATTAATCCAACTGTTGAAAGGTCAATCGGTAAGTCGTCTGACAGCTTGCCGTTTTAGTCATAGGCAACAATCATGGCACTTTTAACAAACGAAGTACAACAAGGACTCAAAAGCCTACTGGCCGAAGAAGGCTTGGTTAGTAGTGCGGTTATAGATAAATACGAGAAGCTTTCTAACAAAGATGGAACGCCATTTGTCGGTAACTTGCTAAAAGATGGCATTGTTAGCGATGAAACTATGACGCACTGCATTGCGTATGTTTCTGGTGTGCCGTATGTTAATTTAGCTGATGTACCTATTGATCAAAAAATACTGAGCATGTTACCACTCGAGATTGCCGAGAGATTTATGGCGGTACCTCTAGGTGAAGTGTCGGGTCGCTTGGCAGTGGCTATGCTGGATGCAAATAATATTCAGGCAGTGGACTTTTTGGCAAATAAAATAGCTCGTCCGTTAAAAGTCTATATGGCCAGTGAAATAGGCATCAGAAATGTCATTGCACAGTACAAAACAGACTTTTCTAGCGTTGATGCTGCTGTCGATGCTGTCGATGCCGAGAAGCAACAAGCCGCTATTTCTAGCGATGTCAAAACTATTGTCCAAGATTCGCCAATATCACGTGCGCTCAGTACTATTTTAGAGCATGCAGCACGCTCAAAAGCTTCTGACATACATATAGAACCTATGGAAACGCAGTTATTGATTCGTAATCGTGTTGATGGAGTGCTACGAGAAATCATGCAATTACCAAAAAGCATCGAACCGGCGCTAGTTAGTCGTATAAAAATCTTGGCAAACCTAAAAATTGATGAACACCGTGTGCCACAGGATGGTCAATTTGCCGTTGTAGCAGCAGGAAAAGAAATTGACTTGCGTATAGCAATTTCACCTGTCGTTTGGGGTGAGCAAGTTGTGATTCGTTTGTTAGACAAAACCGGTAACTCTTTTAATATCGAAGAAATGGGATACGCTGGTAGAGCTCTGCGGACTATCCGAAAAGGTATACGCAAACCAAATGGCATGATCATTACATCTGGTCCAACTGGCTCAGGTAAATCAACCTCGCTATATGCTTTGGTTCAAGAAATAAAGAATGATTCTATCAATATTGTCACACTAGAAGACCCAGTCGAGTACAAGATGAAAGGTGTTAACCAAATCCAGGTTAATGCAGACGTAGGGCTGACATTTGCCAACGGCCTACGTTCGATTTTGCGTCAAGACCCTGATGTAGTGATGGTAGGTGAGATTCGTGACAAAGAAACTGCTGAGCTGGCCGTCCAAGCAGCATTAACTGGTCACTTGGTGCTGACAACTCTACACACGAACTCTGCGGCAGGTGTGTTACCACGTCTACTGGACATGGGCATCGAGCCGTTTTTGATAGCGTCTACTGTAAATACAATTATTGGCCAACGTTTGGTGCGACGTGTTTCTACAGAACGCTCAAACTATCAGTCAAACGAGATTGAAACAAAGAGTATTTTAGATAATATTGGGCCTTTACTACCAAAGACAAAGGGCGATACGGCAGCAGTTTCACAAGATTTAGGCTACGAAGACTTGCCACTAGCTACTCAAAACGCTTATACTTTAGCCAAGGGTGTTGATAGCCCTCGTTCTCCAGGTGGATATTCTGGACGGGTGGGCTTGTACGAAGTTATTGATATGACAGAGGAAATTCAAAATCTCGTCATACAACGTGCAACTAGTCCACAGATAGAAAAGCTAGCAATATCACAAGGGTTGGTAACTATGCGCCAGGACGGTTATTTCAAAGTTCTACAAGGACTCACGACGATCGACGAAGTAAACAGGGTGTCAGCGGGATTATAACAATGTATAAAGAGAAAAAAGGGTAGGCAGATGGCAGAAAATGATCTAAGGATAGAGATTTTACTAGAAGAAGTAGTGCGAAAGCACGCTTCTGACCTTCACCTTCAGGTTGCCTTGCCACCAATGCTACGAATCGATGGTTCATTGACCCCAGTAGCTGGGTTTGACCCCTTGAACGAAGAACAAGTCGAAACATTAGTGTTTGCAATTCTGGACGAAGAACAACAACAGGTGTTGATGAAAGACAAAGAATTTGATTTCAGTTTTGCGTTTGGTGATTTAGGTCGTTTTCGTGTAAACGCCTTTCATGAACGCGGTAACTTGGCTGCAGCCCTACGTTTGATTCCAAACGAAATTGCCGACATTGCCTCACTGGGTATGCCGTCTATCATTAATAAATTTGCAGAGTACCCTCGTGGTTTGGTGTTGGTAACTGGTCCAACTGGTTCTGGTAAATCAACCACACTAGCTGCGCTAGTCGACAAAATTAACACCGAACGTTCACATCACATCATCACAATCGAAGACCCAATCGAGTTTACGCACAAATCAAAGCGATCTGTGGTTGTGCAACGTGAAGTTCACTACGATACCTACAGTTTCTCGGCTGCGCTTCGTTCCGCACTGCGTCAGGACCCGGATGTCGTACTGATTGGTGAGATGCGTGATCTTGAAACGATTTCTGCAGCTATTACCATTGCCGAAACCGGTCACCTTGTCTTTGCAACGCTGCACACCAACTCTGCTGCACAATCTATTGATCGTATGATTGACGTATTCCCACCTCACCAACAACCTCAGGTGCGTGCCCAGCTAGCTAACATTTTGATGGGTATTTGTTCTCAGCGTCTAGTACCAGCCATAGGTGGCGGACGTGTAGTGGCGGCCGAAGTACTAGTTGCTAACCCAGCTGTTCGAAACATCATACGTGAAGGCAAAAGCCACCAGCTTGACGCAGTGATTCAAACTGGTGCTGACCAAGGTATGCAATCTATGGATCGTACCCTAGCCGATTTGATTAGAGGAGGTACAATTACTTATGACGAAGCTCGTAACTTTGCTGTTGATTTGACCGAACTCGACAGGATGATGAGAGGTTAGCTAAAAAGTGTTAACTTTTAACTACGAAGCCAAAGACCGTGCTAGCGGCAAGCACGTCAAATCGACTGTTCAGGCTGATACCGAGGCTGTTGCTTATAAATTATTGATTGACCAAGGTTACACACCAACAAAAATTACCGAACAGGGTAGGGGTGGTGGATTACTAGGGTCACTTTCAAACCGTATCACTACCAAGGATCGAGTGGTTTTCTCTCGACAACTAGCAACTTTGATTGGTGCGGGGTTGCCGCTGTCACAGAGTCTCCATACAGTAGTCGAGCAAACCGAAAACACCAAAATGAAATCCGTTGCTCAAGACATATTGGTATCAGTTGAGGGTGGTAAAGCATTGGCAGAGGCGTTTTCAAAACACCCAGATGTGTTTGACACAGTATTTATATCACTAGTCGAGGCAGGTGAGACCTCAGGTACATTAGACAAAGCTCTAGAACGTATAGCAGCCCAACAGGAAAAAGATGCCGAAATGATGGGCAAGATACGTGGCGCAATGGTTTATCCGGCAATTGTGCTGGCTGTCATTTTTGGGGTGATGATATTTATGCTCTTTACTATTGTCCCTCAGGTAGAAAAATTATATAGCGACTTGCACCAACAACTGCCACTCATCTCTCAGATAATGGTGAATACAGCTTCATTCTTGATAAAATTTTGGTGGGCGGCTATTTTAGTTATTGGTGCAGCTATATACTTTGGTATCAGGTATTTCAAAACTCCGGACGGCAAGCGGTTTTCTGACGCTATCAAACTCAATGCACCGGTAATTGGGCCGTTGTTTCGAAAATTATACATGGCTCGATTTACTCGCACCGGGGCAACGCTATTGTCTACAGGTGTACCGATGCTCGACGCACTAGAAATCTGTGCAAAATCAGTCAACAACAGCTATGTAGCCGACGCAATTTTGCGGGCATCTGAAAAGGTTAAAAATGGTAAAGGGCTAGCAGAATCGTTAGAAAACGAAGATTATATATTGAAACTCGCACCGCAGATGATTGGTATAGGTGAAAAATCAGGTCGAGTTGATGAAATGATGAGCAAAACTGCGTCTGTCTACGAGAGTGAACTAGATGCTACTATACGAGCTATATCAACTATCATCGAACCGGTTTTGATGGTTGTACTGGCTGTTGTCGCAGGTGGTATGGTTGCTGCTATATTGTTACCGATATACCAATTGGTTGGCAATATAAAGGTCTAGGCCTTGCAAACAAATGGCATTTAGAATATTATTAAGCATAAGCGTAAAAGCTAACAATATTATAAGTTCATACGGAAAGGGTGGGAAAATCTTTATGAACGCTCCACAGCTAAAAAACAAAAACGGATTTACAATCATCGAAGTAGTCTTGGTGCTGGCAATCGCCGCATTGATATTTTTGATGGTATTTATTGCGTTGCCAGCGTTGCAACGTAACCAACGTGATACACAACGACGCCAGGATGTCAGTCGGGTTACTAGCCAGATTGAGCAGTATAGGACAAATAACAGAGGAAAAATTCCTGCTGAAGCAGCTACGGGTGCTAAAACTCTTCCGGCTGCTTTCCTGAGTAGCTATCTAAACGGCGAGTTTAAAGATCCAGGTACTGATGATGACTACAATGCAGTCACCAGCTTTAGTTCATTGGCTACTGGAAAAGCTGGTGATTATGTATACCTAGCTGGTGCAAAGTGTAATGATGAATCAAGTCCAACAGCTGGAGGCGCGCGTAACTATGCTCTTGCTATGAAACTCGAGGGTAGTGGGGTGTTTTGTCAGGGCAATTAATGTGTACTAATGATATAAAATCCTAATAAAAACTCCCGTCTAATGCGGGAGTTTTTATTTACGTCTCAACCTGCTATCATAAAGCTTATGGAAAAAACATATTTCGCCTTTGTACTGTTCTTTATCGGGGTATGTCTAGGTAGTTTTGTGAACGCAGCTGTGTGGCGCATTAAACACAAAAAAGACTTACTGATTGATCGCTCGGAATGTACAAAATGTCATTACAAACTAGAGTGGTATGATTTGATTCCAATCCTTAGTTGGGTATTTTTACGAGGTAAGTGCCGTAAATGTCACAAATCAATTAGCCCTCAGTACCCAATAGTAGAGCTAGCCGTAGGTGCATTTTTTGTGGCTAGTTTAGCGTTTTGGCCATATGCACTGGATAGCACAAACAGTTTACTACAATTCGCAATATGGCTCATAGCTGGCGTGGCCTTGGCTATATTATTTGTCTATGATTTGCGATGGCTCATCTTGCCCGATAGGGTCATATTCCCTTTAATTGGCCTAGGCGCTGCGGCATCTGTTTTGTATGGTCTCAGCGCTGATAGTATAGGCTCTTTCTTGGTTAATCTACTAGGATCGATTGCGATTTTATCTGGATTTTATTTCTGTCTATACATATATTCAAAGGGTAAATGGGTTGGTTTTGGTGATATAAAACTAGGTTTAGGTTTAGCGTTATTATTATGCGATTGGCAACTAGCTTTGCTGGCATTTTTCCTAGCAAATCTCATAGGAACACTATTTTTT
>JAUSMW010000227.1 GCA_030645815.1 Candidatus Saccharimonadota bacterium | reverse complement strand
TCATCGCGGTATGCAAAGCATGGGGTACAACCCGCCATTTACTATCGTCCAATAGAGGATAAGCACGTTTGAGTAATGTTTCTGAGGCCTTTGAGAAAAGGCGAACTTCATCGGCCGCGACCAATAATTTCGACCATGCGTTACGCCAGAGTGTGATATCGCGCACTCCGCTAAATGAAACAAAGCTATCTTTATTCGCTGTTAAGCAACTCTTACATGTTTCAAGATCGGGGACATCGCAAAATACACCTTTGTCATCGATCAGGAAATGGCTAGGGCAAATCGCAAAGTAATCATGAATTGTCACCAGAAGCTCACAATGCACATGTTTGCGAAGCGTGATCAGCATTTCTACAACGCTTAACGGCTGCTTAAATGTCACCGCGCAGTTATACATAATGTGCTGGATGTTGGCATTTCCCAATAAGAACAAAAATGCTTCTATCGATTCAATTAGATAGCGCTGTGATCCTTGCTTCTGATATAGCTCAACAAAATATTGAAGACTGGCAACGTGGAATCCAAACAATAAAACATTCTCACCTCGCCCGAGTCGCTCTCTAACGTAAACATGTCGATAGGTATTGGCACCGCCGCCAATATCATGATCTACCACCACTGAAAACGGCACTTCTTGTAACGTGCCTGTCAGTTTCTGCCACACCGCCGAATTGCCAGTAATTGGTTTGCCATTGCGATACCGATGTACTTTGTTTATGAGTGCTTGAGGCCCCGCTCTACGCAACAAGGCGAATGATTTTTTTGTCAGTAGCCAATATTGACCTAATTTGCTGCTGACCTGGCCTTGACGATGTATCTGAGTCCGGCTAATCGGGGTTTTGATTGTGACCCCATCTTGAAATATCCAATGCAGTTCAGCATGGTGAATCTTTTTAACGCCGATATCAGCCAATATTAAGAAACCTGCATCGACCGCTTCTGGTATTGATGGGAAGACTTTACTAACATCGTCTCTGCGTTGGCCATAGTTAGCCTCTATCTCAAGATAAGGGGAATTCTTTTCAAAATGAAGTCTTAAGACAAGTTTGGAAACTACGGACCCTGAGGAAAATCCCCAGCCATAGGCAAATAGTTGATTGTCTCGAATTAAAACGTGGTCTACACCATGTTTT
>JAUSMW010000222.1 GCA_030645815.1 Candidatus Saccharimonadota bacterium | reverse complement strand
TGACCAACTGCAATTGGAACTCCATTAATAGAATAACTGTATGTTCCTGCAAAATTAGAAACCGTAAAATTAACTGCTCCATCAGAACCTCCATTACAACTCACATCATTAATCAACTGAGCCGCTACAGTGATTGGTTTTACAGGATCAACCGTATGGGATTCCTGATAACTGCAGCCATTGGCATCGGTTACCTGGAATAAATAAGTATCTGGCGACAATCCTGTAAAGATTCCGCTTGAAGCACCGCTAACATTGGATGTTGCACTTGCAGGAGACAATATCTCGTAATTTAATGTGCCAACTCCCTTCGTTGTAATTAGGGTAACAGTACTTGTTCTGTTGGCAACTGGTTCACACCAAACTGGAGTTCCATCAAAAGTCAAATCCGTTGGAGGATTCAATGCCGGTACATTTTCGATAAGAGGAGCTGCAATCACACATCCATTGCCGTCTTTGATTAAAGCTCTTACGTCTCCGGCAACATTTGTCGTATAAACGGGATTCGAACTATAATTTAGCCCTCCATCAAAACTGTAATAATAGGGTGCCGTTCCCGAACCTGGAGTTGGCGTAACGGTTACGGTAGCGGCCTGAGACGCATTACCTGCCCCACAGCTTAAACCTTGGGTCAGGGCAATCGTTCCCGCAACGGGAGTAGGTTCAAACACTTTAGCTGTTCCGTCAAAGATACAATCATAGCTATCTTTAACTTGATAATTATATACCGTTCCGGCAACAGTTCCTGCCAAACCATCATAAGTTACATCTGATGTAAATGATCCGCTTCCATTAAAACTAAAAGTATAAGGCGGAACTCCCAGACTTGGAATAATGGTAACACTTCCGTTAGCTGTACCACTACAGGTCGCATTCGTTACAATTGTTGTTGCAGTAGGATTCTCAATAGGTTCTATCGTAATCGCATTCGTTTCCACAATACAACCATTGGCATCGGAGATTTCAAATTGGTAGGTTGTTGCAGCAGCAGTAGGTGCTATACTTACCGTAAAACTTGTTCCTGCAACAGGGTTTGGCCCTATATATGCGGCACCATCAATCTTTACTCTGTAAGTAAATGGAGTAAGACCATTGGAAATAGTCGTGGTAATAACTGCATTTGGACTTGTCGTACAATCAAATTCTTTGGTAAGCTCTGCATTGACAGAAACTTTTTTATAAAGTGTGATGGTTTCAGTATCAACACAACCATTTACATCTTGTATCGTTATCTCGTAAATTCCCGAATTGAGATTTGAAAGTGTATAAGGAAGTCCCGAAATATTTTGAAAAGCGCCCACAACCCCATCTTTCTTCACACTAATACTATAGGGAGCAACCCCGGCTGTCGCTTCGTTAACGACAATTTCGAAAGCACCTTCTACGGCGCATTTATCCGTAACTGCCAAAGTAATCGCCGGCGACGGGTCTAAATCTAAAGTGATTGGAAATGACTTGATACACTTATTGGCATCCATAGCATAGACAATATAATTGCCACTGTCCTCCATAAATGTATTTGAGAGATCCCAATTTCCATCAGAAGCTGTTGGTGGTGTTCCTGTATCGGGTAAAATCTGGTATTGGTAAGGAACAGGAACAGATTCAATAGGCGGAGTTGCATAAGGATCTGATTTAGACATCGTGGCACCTCCTTGGGCAATGGCGACTATTTGTCCCGCATTGTCATTACAGTTGTCATTCTTCACAACCAATGCGAAAACGGATAATAGTGTGGCCGCTTCAACTATATCAAATGGAGTCGTAGCAATTCTGCATCCTTCGAAAGTAGGATCACCATACTCTGTAACCACCACATAATAAGATCCCGGAACAAGGCCTCCTATCTCCGGCAACTGAAAAGGATAGCCTGGCACAACAACACCTGTTATTGGTGCCGAAATCGGCTGGTTAGTTTGGGAATTATAAACCTGGTAATCAATTGAGGTAGCAGTACCTGAATTTAAGGTAACAACCACGTTACCATCGTCAGCACCCTTACAGGTAACATCGGTTACCACCCTTACCATCAATAAATTCGTAGTCGATATCGTCGGGGTTGTTGCTTGCTGATAATAATAACATCCCGTTGATTCATCGAATACCACAAAAGAATACGTAACATTCTGAATCAAACCACTAAATGTCGTCTTTTTTGAACCAACTGCATCTTCTGGGATCCAAGAAGGCCCTGGGTACGTAAGCCCCGGATCTGTATAAATACTAAAATGGAAAGGGCCAGTGGTAAGATTTGGGCCTATAGCTGTAACCAGAACCTCAGAAGTACAACCTGCAGCGACCGCAGCAACATCAATTTGAATCTCGTCTGGTGGAGAAGCAATGGTTATGTTTTTCCTATTGGTACAACCATTTGCATCAACCACACTTAAAGTATATGTTCCAAAATTTAATCCTGTAAAAGGAAAATCAACAGCAGTGGCAGAATCAAGTGGGTCATATACATATGAAACAATGGTATTATTCAAGTTATTGGATAAATAGTAAGTATAGGGAGCTGTTCCTCCCGAAAGCAACGTGACTGAAACAGTCCCGAGAGTAGTTCCAGTAGCTCCGCAAGTAATATATGTTGGTTCAGGAGTGTAATCTAACGCATCCGGCTGGTCAATGATAATTGTTTGTGTATCCGTACAGCCTTTGCTGTCTTTTACAGTCACTGTATAAGTACCTGCAGTTAATCCTGAAAATACATTGGATGCTTGAAAAGTTCCGCCATTTATGTTATAGATAAGTGGTCCAATTCCTTTATTGGCATCAATGTTTACTGTTATTGATGCGGTGGCTTCACCGTTACAATAGATATCTTGGGTTTGGTCAAGCGAAGTGATGACCGGATCCTCTTTTGGATTGATCGTAATGGGATTTGAAACTTTTTTACAACCATTGGCATCGGTCACTTCAAATAGGAAAGTCCCGGCAGAGCTTGTCGTAAATACATTCCCCACGAAACCGATTGTAGAATAATTCACTCCACCATTTGATGAAACCTCATAAGTATAAAAGGTATTATTCCCTCCCCCAGCATTGATGGTTACTGTAGCATTGGGAGAAACCGAACAATCTAAATCTTTAGTTAAGGAAGCTGTAGCAGTCAATACCGGATAAACAGTTATGTCTGTCATGGCAATACAACCATTTCCGTCTTTTACCTTTATCGTATAAAGGCCTGTGGCGGTTACGGTAAAAGTAGGACTGGCTTGAAAGCTGCCTCCAATACTGTAAGTCAACGGAGCCACTCCCGTTCCGGTGGCAGTAAAACTGTACGATCTACCGCTAGAAGTACATTGGTCAGTTGGCAACGGCGTTGTTGTCACCGTTGGCAATGGATCCAATATTACCATTGTTGGCGAAAGGGTATTATTGGTAACACAACCATTGACGTCTTTCACATACACATCCCATGATAGGTTTGCTCCTGAATTGGTGTCAACAGTTATTATATTACTGTTACCATAAGTTGTCGGGTCAGCACCTGCAATTACTGCAGCATAAGTGTAATTTTTTGTTCCACCTGTAGCAGTTACGGTAATTTGCGATTTGTAATTATTGCAATGGACTTTG
>JAUSMW010000221.1 GCA_030645815.1 Candidatus Saccharimonadota bacterium | reverse complement strand
GCATCTCACTAGTTGATCCAAAACCAGTAGAACCCTCACCCCCTATTTTAAGAATATTATTAAGTCCAAATTGCTCGGTATACTTGGCTGAATAGTCCAAACTAGTATTTGCAATCCCATATATGTCTTTATATGAAGCATTCGGATTAGCTGTTACATCCATACTGTTATAAATTCCATAAACAATAGGCGCTCCACCACCGTCTGCCGAATTAGTTAGGGCGTTATACATTGCATAGGCATTTCTGGTTGTCGAAGGGGTACCTGTACCGGTGTTAACTGTATTATAAATTCCATACACGTCATCTCCGTCCGTGTCAGCGGAAATTGTGAATTTTGCGGCAATAGCATCATCTGTATTGACTGTCCCAATTTCCAACTTCGCCCCAGGAGCTGTGGTTCCATTTCAAACACTACCCAACGAGTTGACGTATAGACCGGATGTTGGTGCTGTTCCACCTCTTAACCACGAAGTGCCGTTGACCTCAAGAAGTGCTCCTGGGGTTGTTGTACCAATACCGATGCTATCTCCAATATTGGTAGGAGCAAGATTGATTCCATTTCTCTGCCAAAATCCGGCTACACCTGTTCCGGAGGGGTCAAACCACGTTAGTGTTCCTGCTCCGTTGTTTTGTAAAAAGCTATTAGCAACACCTTGGGAAGCGGGGAAGCTCGTTACGACATTATTTAACATGACAATGTTACCTGTAGAATTAACCTGGAACTGAGAAGATGCTCCTACTGAGAGTGCTGAGGTAGGAGTAGTTGTTCCAACGCCAACACTGCCTGCAAAAGACGAACTGCCTGTGGTTGCTGAGTAGATGCCATAATCCCAGCCCGTACCAATGTTAATTGCGCGCTCGGATCCGGCGCCTGCCGCTATGCTACTTATATTCATTCCGTAAAGTGTTCCTGCCCCAACTCCGTTTGCATTTATATTAACTGCATAGGCCGTGCCGCCTGTGGAAATAGATGAAGGCATGGTGAGGTTGACCCCATAAGCATTAAGTGTTCCTGCTGTTTGGGTAAGGGCGGGCATCGTGAGATTTGCCAAAATGTATTCGCTTGTTCCTCCGGCACCGTTTTGGTTGACGCCACCAGCTCCCGGGGGAGTAATTTGAATACCGTAGTACGATTTGGTTCCGGAAACGTTCGTGTTGGTAAAAGTGGGCATAGTAATTTTTTGACCGGTTACATTTTGGTCTGTTACCGTTAGGTTGGTTGAAAGGTCAATATCCATGCCAGTAAGAGAGCCTGCCAGTGCAGTTGCCGCCGTATAACCAAGATCAAAAATGGTGCCCGAGGTGTTAAAGCTTTCTATAAGCTGAAGGCTGTTTGTTGCCACATTTGTGCCCAGAAGTTTAATAGCATATTTGTCTATTCCGGGTTCAATCGTTAGTTGATCACCACTTGATGCGCCAATGTCGGGGATGTTAACAACACCCGCAGAGTCAATGTAGAAATATTTAACGGTTCCGTTTGGATTAGAAACTGTAAAAACATCGTCGGTAGGCGCAGTAGAAGAGGTTTGGCGAACAACAAGTCCCGTTGTATCTTGTCCTGATGGGACAATAATTTGATCTCCGGTTGGACTGCTAATGAGACAGTTAACACAGTTTGTGCCGTCCATTGTCCCCCAAACCGGCACTCCTCCTGCACTGACACCAAGAATTTGATCAGGAGCGCCTATTCCAAGCTTGGCGAGCGTGTCGTTCTCGTCTGCGTAAATCATATCTCCCTTGGTGTACGTGGAGAAAGTTGTACCACCACCAGCTATTTGAGTTACTCCAGTGCCGTTTATCACAGTAACGCCGTTTACTGCTAGCACACTATCCCAGCCACTTCCTATGTTAAGAGCCCGTTCGGTTCCGGCACCGGCTGTTATATTACTTATATTCACTCCGTACAAAGAGCCTGCGTTAACTCCTGTGGAGTTAATATAAAGACTGCTTGCAGTACCGCCAGTTGTGATGCTGGAGGGAGAATTTACATACAAACCATTAACGTTTAATGTTCCTGCCGTTTGGGTTAGTGAGGGGAGATCCACTTGAAGGGCGTTATAGGAGGTTGTGCCCCCTGCCCCGGTTTGATTTAAACCGGATCCGGTTCCGAAATCCACATAAAATCCTTTGAGCGTTTTGGTGCCTACTGTATGGGTGTTGGTGACAGTTGGAAGCTTAACTTCAATGCCCGTGACATTTTGATCGGTTGCGATAACTGTTCCATCATCAAGATTAAACATGGCGCCGATAAGATCTCCGTCCAGTGTTGTTGTTGTCCCATAGGCAAGGTTGAGTAAGACTCCACTTTTGGCAGATGCGTTAAGATGAAGAAGGGAAGTTGGGCCGGTTGTACCTATACCAACACTGCCAGATGAATTCACGAATAGTCCAGATGTTGGTGCTGTTCCACCTCTTAACCACGAAGTACCGTTGACTTCAAGAAGTGCTCCAGGTGTAGTTGTTCCAATACCAATGCTATCTCCAATGTTTGAAGGAGCAAGATTGGCTCCATTTCTTTGCCAAAATCCAGCTACACCTGTTCCGGAGGGGTCAAACCACGTTAGTGTCCCCGCCCCGTTGTTTTGTAAAATGCTGTTTGCAGCGCCTTGGGAAGCGGGGAAGCTTGTTACGACATTGTTTAGCATGACAATGTTACCTGTTGAGTTAACCTGGAATTGAGAAGATCCTCCTACTGAGAGTGTGGAGGTAGGAGCTGTGGTACCAATACCCACATTTCCTCCGGTGAATAGAGCAGAGTAGGTAGCATTGGAGAAGGTTGAGGTTCCGGTAAAGGCATTAGCAGATACTCCTGTTTGGGTATACGCACCATCATTTGCAATTCCAGAAATTCCGGTCATTGATCCACCTGTTGTAATACCCCAGTCAGAGGTAGCAATAGATCCAAGGTCCCCACTATCTCCAAGAGTAAAAGCAGAAGTTGCTGTTAATGCTCCATTGGCAGTAAGACCTGATGTTGCTGTAATTAATCCTGAGATTGTTGGTGTTGCTGTCCAGGTAGTTGGACCAACTGTTAGGTCTAGTCCATTAATTGTTGTAGCTGCTCCCACTCTGCCAAGGGTTAAGGCAGTTTGGGTAGTACCACCAATATCCATAGCAACTCCTGTTGATGTATCAAAGGTTGGAGAAAGAACTGAAGTAGCAGCAGAAACAACACCTGCCCCCGAGACTGTAAACTCAGTTCCATTTGTTCCACCATTAATTCCTCCACGAACGTCAAGTGTGCTCCCTGGAGCTGTGGTGCCGATACCCACATTTCCTCCGGTGAATAGAGCAGAGTAGGTAGCATTGGAGAAGGTTGAGGTTCCGGTAAAGGCATTAGCAGAT
>JAUSMW010000218.1 GCA_030645815.1 Candidatus Saccharimonadota bacterium | reverse complement strand
AGCGCTGGGTTACGTAGATACAGGTGATTGGGTTTCGTATTCAAAATCTGTTCTCAATGTTCCTTTCTCTGGAAAATATAGATTTTCATATCGTGTTGCTAGCCTAAAAGGTGGAGCCAGCTTAACGCTAAAAGAAATAGGCACCAATACAATCCTTGATACTGTGACTATACCAAGCACTGGTGGATGGCAAAATTGGCAAACGGTCGAAAGGGAGGTGGAGCTAAGTGAAGGTGAACAAACATTTAATCTGCTAGCCAACATTGGGGGGGTCAATATTAACTGGATACAAATTCAACCAGTAGCTGTACCTACTAGCCTTATGGTTCAAGCAGAAAACTACACCAAAATGAGCGGTGTAGTTAATGAAACAACTTCCGATATTGGCGGGGGTAAGAATGTTGGATATTTCGACACTGGCGATTGGATGTCGTATGACAATGCGATATTAGATGTACCCAATGCAGGATCGTATAAAGTAACCTACCGTTTGGCGTCTAATAAAAATTTGGTCAAATTCGAGCTTTATGACTTGGATACCGGGGCTATCATCGATACAGTTCCTGTGCCTAATACGGCAGGTTGGCAGGCCTGGATTGATTTTGAGCGGACGATCAGGCTGCCAGTTGGGAAAAAGCGTTTTGGCATAAGGTCGATAAATGGAAGCGTTAATTTAAATTGGTTTAAATTTGAACCAATAAATAATGCTGGGAATGTAATTTCTGATATATACATTCCGGCAAGTTCAGCCTCATCAAGTTCGTCTATTCCAGCGGCTATTTCATCGTCCAGCTCGTCAAGTCCCGCGGTAGTTTCATCGTCCAGCTCGTCAAAAGCAGTTAGTTCAAGTATCTCCAGTTCATCGGCAGCTTCCTCTCAACCTGTCGCGGGACCCGTGGGTTTAAGTTGGATTCCACCAGACAAGCGTGAAAACGGCGAGTTTTTAGATATCGCTGATTTAGGTGGCTATGAAATCAGGTTTAAAAAAACTACCGAGACAAAATATACCTATATTTCGATCAACGACCCTTGGACAAATACTTATAATTTTGAATGGTTGGAAGGCAATTATGTATTCCAAATTGCCGCGTTCGATAAAAACGGTGTGTACAGCCCATTTATTGATATACAACGGCAATAATTTTTATCTAATGTTGTAGAAGATAATCGCGAATATGGCAGTTTTTTTGTCATGTTCGCGAGTTTTATAAATAGGTGACCATTTAATCCCCTGAAGATGACCGGCGTCATTTTATGGGTTGATGCTCGTCCTGCAATTGCATCGTCCACATCTGCGCATATTTTCCTTGCTGCGCTAACAGCTCGGCGTGCGTACCCTGCTCCACGACCGCACCGGCATCCAATACAATAATCTGATCTGCATCCACCACGGTTGATAAACGGTGCGCAATCACCAGTGTTGTGTGGCCGCTTGCAACTTCATGCATTGCAGCGAGAATCGCCGCTTCCGAATTGGAATCTAATGCGCTAGTTGCTTCATCAAAAATTAAAATCGGCGAGCCTTTAAGCAATACCCTGGCAATCGCGATACGCTGCTTTTCGCCCCCCGACACTTTTAACCCGCGCTCACCAACCAGAGTTTTATCACC
>JAUSMW010000206.1 GCA_030645815.1 Candidatus Saccharimonadota bacterium | reverse complement strand
ACATGGGCGATGATACAGAAGTTACGGATGTGGTCGGTCATACTGCTTTCTGGATATTCTCTCTTTGAAGAAACTATGATGCAAATATTGCAGTGTTTGTTGATAAAAGTTTACCGCAGTACCATTAAAGCGGGGGAAAGTATAACCGATTAAATAAACACACAGCTTTCTTCATATCACAACACCAAAGGAATATATATTACTAGCCGCGAAAGTAAAATGACAAACCAAATCTCAGAAAATCTGGTGAACCGCTTTGGGGTTGCTTCTAGTAAATATTCAGGTGTCTAATATTATTTTAGGTCGTATCGGTCGATATGCTCGTTGTGCCCATGAAAGTGTTATGGTATAAAGTGATACGCGAAAGGGTTATTAAAAATGATAAGCACCAGGAAAATATACGACCAAAATAATTCGTGGATAGTTCTATTAATTGTCATCTTCGGCCTTGTTTATATTCAATCAATGACCTTTGTATATGTTGAAGGGGATGATGCAACTTCAATTGCATATCATATTATGGGGCGCAACAAGGATATCCAATCAGTTTACACACCCTATCAGGGGATGATGGATAAGATGCTGGGGTTTTTACCTTCCAATGAAGTACTGCTTCGTTTTACGTCCCTGTTTGCAACCAATCTTGCCGCCATTCTCATGGTCATGCTAATTCTAATGCTCGTGTTTGACTGGTCCAGGCGTCAAAACATTACACTCCCGAAATGGTTGATAACCCTCAGCGTTTTACTTGCAGTTCCCGAACTGTTTTTTTTAGGTCTGGTGTATTCACCCACATTGATCGCCATGTGCCTTTTACTAGCCGCGCATTTGATCCTGAGATATGCGTCCCGGAATGCAAATTGGCTGAAGTTTAACGACAAAAAGCAGATCGCATATATTGTTGTGTCCCTGTTCCTATTTGGATTTGGGGTTTCATTCCGATGGAATACGGCGATATACGCGGTGGTAATCATTGTTGACTTAATCCTGCTTCAACCAGAT
>JAUSMW010000204.1 GCA_030645815.1 Candidatus Saccharimonadota bacterium | reverse complement strand
AGTGCCGGTGGTTGGACCTTGACCGAGGTTGCTACTACGACTAATGCTTTTACTTTGACCGCAGCGAGTGCTTGGACGCTAAATAGCGGACTTACTTTGTCTGTTGGTGGAACTTTTACCAATAGTATTGGTGGCGCTTCGACTACTTGGGCTGGGTCCATACTTTCACTTGAGTCAGGAAATTATAGTCTCAATACTAAGACCAATACTGGAGATGTATATGGTACTTTGCGGGTGCGTCCAAGTACGGAAATAAAAATGTGGAATTCAAGCGCTACTGTTTACGATATTGATTCTTCTGCTTATTTATATTCACAAGATCATTCTGCCGTTGATGGTGATTTGTATGTTTTTGGTGCTTATAATCGGACTTCAGGCACAGAATACTGGCGATACAATTATGATTTTGATAGTACTCTTCTTTCTGGTGGTAGTGTCCGACCAGTAAATGTCTATATGGCCTCTGGAGCGTCAGTAAATATTTCAAATTCAACTTTGGAAGTAGTAGGTACTTCGACTGCATCTACCTCAATCAGTAATCAGGGAAGTGGCACCTATTCAGTGTCGGTTAGTGGTGGTACTACCACGATGCAGTACTACGATTTTGATTCCTTGGGAGCGGCCGGTGTGTCTTTGCTAAACCAAACAATTGTGACTAGTCTCGATGATGGTTACTTTACTCCAGCGGTAAATGGCGGCTCAGCTTTAACTATTTCTTCTACAACTATTGATGCTAATCCAAACAAACAGTTGTTCCAGGTTGGTTTTGCTACCACTACTGCCATATCTGCCTTTAACGTCTCTCAAACAGATGGTGCTCCTGCTTCATACTGGTGGTTCCGTAACAGTTTAGGAAATATTCATGGTGAAGCCTATGATAACGATGCTGGTGATCCTGGTCCTGTTCGTTGGGATGATAGTTCCCTTACTATTACTTTGTCGGGAACTGTATATCAAGACGATGGTGTTACGCCGCTCGTGGGTGGCACTTGTAATGGTGTCGCTAATTCCGTTCGTGTAGTGGTAGATGGTTCGGCTACTTATGATGGTACTTGTAGTGCGGTTGATGGCTCGTTTAATATTCCAGGGGTAGTTGTGATTGGTGATCCAACCCTGACGGTTTATCTAAATAATGCTAGTGGAGGAGAAAAGGCAGCGGTTATCACTCGTACTCCGACCCAAAATATTTCTGATTTTGATATTTATACTAATCGTTTAATTGTTCGTAACGAAGACATCGCCTCGACAACATTTGCCCAGCTAGCTATCTTTGATAAGACTAATGATATTGATTTGCCATTTGAGGCTGCGACTGGTACTGCTGCTTATC
Source organism: Candidatus Saccharimonadota bacterium (assembly GCA_030645815.1). Taxonomy (GTDB): domain Bacteria; phylum Patescibacteriota; class Saccharimonadia; order Saccharimonadales; family Saccharimonadaceae; genus JACPYF01. Next base: position 129 of record JAUSMW010000204.1, on the reverse strand, counting down.
TAATTACCGATCCAAATACGGAACTATTTATTTGGTCTGGTGGAATTAGTGCTGGTAGTGTTGCCAGTTACGGGTTTTTCGGTAACTCGAGGAGTGATATTGGGTTTATCGGATGGTTTAGTGGTGTTA
>JAUSMW010000203.1 GCA_030645815.1 Candidatus Saccharimonadota bacterium | reverse complement strand
TTGTCAATCACAAGTTATTACGGATTCATCAAATTCGATATGGGGTCAACATAGTGCCCTACGATATTGTCTGGAATGCCATTGCCATTTTACTTTTGGCGATTGGTCTATGGATGCTATATCGCTGCAATAAAAATAATAAATTTTAATGGAGATCAACTTGATGCATACCCATACCTCTATTCCATGGTGGTTATTTATAGGTTTGGGGCTGGTAGCTGCTTTATATTGTTTTGCGGTAGTCCAACAATATCGCATTTTTCATTATTGGAGTCTTTGGCGAACGACTGCATTCGTTGCTGGAATATCCCTTCTGAGCATCGCATTTTCGGCGCCGCTGGAGCACCGGGCACATCACAGCTTTACCGCGCATATGGTGCAGCATCTGTTAATTGGAATGTTTGCGCCGATAGGGCTTGTATCAGGAAAACCCATTACATTACTTTTGCGCACGCTACCTGTTGTTGCAGCACGCCGAATTACCTCGGTACTCAATACCAAAGTATGTTATTGGCTAGTCCATCCTGTAACGACACTCATACTTAATATAGGTGGAATGTATGCGCTATATCTTACACCTCTATACGAAATTTCCCTTCACAACACCACAATACATTATCTTGTTCATTGGCGTTTTTTGGTGGCAGGTTATTTATTTGTGTGGTCTCTTATTCAGGCAGATCCAATTCCACATCGGCCACATTATCAGTTTCGTATTTCTATACTGTTTGTGAGTATTGCGGCCCATGCATTGCTGGCAAAATTAATCTACGCCCAAATAATTCCAATAGATTTAGGTTATCCGTTAATAGAAATACAAACCGCCGCAAAAATGATGTATTACGGCGGCGATGTTGCTGAAATTATAATTGCCCTACTTCTATTTGAAAAACTCTATCAGCGCCGTAAAACAAACTAGTTACCTTTTGACTTGAAAAATATGGCGGACAGAATGGATTTATGTCGGTTCTCGTTAGGGTGAGCTTTTCTCCATTAATACTTGTGCAGCTTTTTTTCCCGAAATTACCGCGCCTTCCATGGTGGTTAGAAAAGCTTGCCGCGTGTAATCGCCCGCTAATGCCAAGCCTTTGATTGGGGTTTCCTGGGGCGGGCGTAAATCTTCATTCCCTGGAGTCAAATAATAAAACTCACTGGGCCAGAGCACTGTTCGATATTTTTCAATTCTTCCCTCAAGATCGATTCCTATGCGCCTAGCATCAGAAATGATTTCGGATAGCAACGCTGCTGGTGATTGCTGCAAACGCTTTTCCGGCTCCGAAAGAATGATGGAAAGGCGCCCTGATTTTTCCGTAAATGTCGTACG
>JAUSMW010000189.1 GCA_030645815.1 Candidatus Saccharimonadota bacterium | reverse complement strand
TCAGTAGAACTAAACCTTGGTACAGGCCGTTATTATGTAGAGGTGGCTGTGTTTGGTAAGGACGACAGTGAAAAAATATACTACATACCAGAAGGCCCGACATTTGACGTGCATAACCAAGGTACGTGGCAGGGGATAACCGAACTAAAACATAACTGGATCATTAATGAAAACCCTCGCTGATGTCATAATACCCAACGGTAGTTTGAGGAGAAAAATCGTAAAAAAGATTCTCCGAAAACTCCATCTTATAAGTGGCGTGCCAATTACCTACTACAACACCTGGGTTCATCAAAAAAATGAATTCCCCCCACTTAACGTACAGAATCTTGGCACTCGCGGCCCATTAATATCAGTTGTAGTACCTGTTTATAATACGCCAGAACCATTCTTAGACGAGCTCGTGTACTCTGTGATTTCCCAGGCATATGAAGAATGGGAACTATTACTGGTAGATGCATCAACTAGTGCTGAGACAAAAACGAGGACACGAACCTACGAAGATGTTGATAAAAGAATCCACGTAATCCCTGTAAAGAATAGTGGTATAGCGGGCAATACGAACGTGGGTATCGAAAATGCCCGGGGTGAATACATTGCCTTCTCTGACCACGATGACATACTTGACCCATACGCACTCTACGAAGTTGCGCTAAAGATAGTGGATGATAGTGCCGATATTGTATATACCGACGAAGATAAGGTTTCGGAAAACAGCGAAGTTTACTTTGACCCGCACTATAAGCCTGACTGGTCGCCAGACTTGCTAACGCACGTTAATTACATGAACCACCTGACAGTAGTAAGAAAGAGTTTGCTAGACAAAGTTGGCTTACTCGATACTACTAAGGACGGGGCACAAGACTACGACCTGATGCTGCGCCTTACGGATACCGCGCCAATAATTTGCCATGTTCCCAAAGTTTTATATCATTGGCGAGCTGCTCGAGCCTCAACCGCAAGCAACTTCTCATCTAAAAAAAATATAACGGATGCAGGAAAGAGAGCACTCGAGGAACACTTCTCTAGACTAGGGACAAAAGCCAAGGTGATGCCAAAACCTGACCGCCCAGGATTTTACGAACTGAAGCTAGAGGCGTTCAAAAGCGTCTCACTAATAATTACACCCTTTGCGTCAGATGCGCTCCTGCGACTTTACACCGAACTACTCTTGCATAGCTTAAAAACGAGCAATATCAGGCTCGAGCTCATCGTGCCGGAAGGGGTTGTACCAGAAGCAAGACCCATAGGTTATACAGTCATCAAACTCCCAGCAACAAAAACATTCCTACACGATGCCATAAAAGCAGCCGGGAATGAGCAGCTTCTGATTATTAACAGCCCCGTATTGTCGCTCACTGAGGGTTGGCTCGACAGACTTACATCTCTCTTACGGCTAGATCATATCGCGGCAGCTGCACCACTCATAGTGCACCACGGCAGCCTAATAGAAGATTGTGGTCTTGTCGGGGGGTCTGATGGTTCTCTAAGACCAATTTTTAAGGGTTACCCATATAAGAATAATCAGACATATTTTGGTAATACTGATTGGGTGCGGAACGTCGATGCACTTAGTGGAAACTTTGTTGTGACGCGTAAAGGCGACCTGAAAGCATATTTACAGCATGCGGAAATTGAAGCTGATAACGCCAGGTTACTGAAGAATTATAGCCGCAAAGTTGTCGCCAACTCAGAGCAGGCATTGTTCAATGTAGTGTTCAGTGATGTCCTATTTGACAATTGCTCGATACGGTTACAGCCAACCTCCCAGTATGTTGGGTATTTCAATCCAAACCTGATTGATGTGGGTACTGGCAGCGGACTTGAGCTATACACCCCCGAAGCCGCAGCTCTGAGTATATTAACCAGGATTAAAGAAGACATAATGTATGGAGATGTTCATGAAGACACCGTTGAAACGAAATAATCGGACAGTCGCATACATTATTGTGGCCTGGAACAATCAGGACCTACTTGCCGACTGTATCAAATCCATTGATGATCAGGACTATAAGCAGAGACGGATAATCTTAGTCGATAATGCATCCAGTGATAACACCACTGAGTTTGTTGAAAAGAATTATCCTCACGTACTCTTGCTCCCGCAGGAAGAGAATTATGGTTTTGCCAAAGGCAATAACATTGGCATTAAAAGAGCTCTAGAAGATTCGGAAGTTACGCATATAGTGCTATTGAATACAGACGCAAGACTAGACCGCAATTGGACTAGCACGCTGTTAGCTGCAACCGAGAATCGTCCAAAGGCAGCGACGCTACAAAGCATCACGCTTGATTATTATGATCATGGCATAATCGATTCGACACACATTTATGTATCTCGTTTAGGCCAAGCGACGCAAGGCTGCTTTCGGCAGCCCATCGCTTACGGCACGGACGTAGCCCCGATTAAAACCTTTGGTTGTAATGCGGCAGCTATGCTGATTACCCGGAAGTTTATTGAAGCACAGCCGTTT
>JAUSMW010000173.1 GCA_030645815.1 Candidatus Saccharimonadota bacterium | reverse complement strand
TTGATTTACTTCCACCAGTTAGACAAATCATCTCAGATTGCGCTGTAGTAGTTCTACAATAATCAAAATATGTAGTACAACCCATACCATATGGACAGTGTACAACTGTACCTTTAACAAAAGGTGCGTTACCATTATCCGAATCTGTGCAGACACCTTTTGGTACAGGTGTCGGAGTTTTAGTTGGAGCTTTGGTTGGAGTCGGAGGAATAGGAGTTGATGTTGGAGGCCTCGGCGTGCTGGTAGGCGGCTTGGGTGTTGTAGTAGCAGTGAGCGCCGGCCATGGAGCATTTCCTAGGAAGTTATAGTATTTGCCATATGCTGTAATGGATTCAATCATTCCGAGGCTGGTTTTCCAGAATGTTCGTGTGTCGAATACACACTGCCCTGCTGCTTTTCCAAAACAAGGACCATCTTTGTAACGCTGTACCGTGGTAAGGTCAAAGTTATTTACACCTGTTACAGGTGCCGCACCAGAAATGTAGAAGTTATACCCTTTCCCATATGCTGTAATGCTTTCCCATACTTGTTTGCCTGTGGAGTCAATGTAATAATCAAGAGTATCGAATTTACAGGTGCCTGCCCCACGACCTGCACATGGACCAGTTGCATACCTGCTAATTGTAGTTAAATCAGATCCATTGCTTGGCCATGCAGTAAATGGAGTAGCTCCCGAGAAGTTATAAATTTTGCCATATGCTGTTATTGCCTCGACTAACTTTCCATCAGATGTATACCAAAACGCTCTTGTATCAAAAGTACAGGTTCCTGCTGCTCGACCTACACATGGTCCATCTTTATAACGCTGTACCGTAGTTAGGTCAAAGTTATTCACTCCTGTAACTGGTGTCTGATTTGAGTTATAGAAATTATATCCTTTGCCGTATGCAGTAATACTCTCCCATATTTGATTTCCAGAAGCATCAAGGTAAAAAGTACGAGTATCAAAGACACAAGAACTTGAGGATTTTCCATAACATGGACCATCTGCTGCAAAATACCTAGAAACACCTGAGAGTGGATTTCCTGCATTGTAAATGGTGTCGGATGGAATTGGCACGCTTCCTGTCGTAATTGTTACTACAACCTGTTGATTTTGATAAAATGGATCGAATGTAGCCTGCACGTTAGAAGAATCTGCTCCGGAAAATTTGATACTGGAAACTAGTATATTTGTTGTCCCATCTTTTACAGCTTTGAACTTGAGATTGATCTGATGAGCTGTAGTTGAACCTTGGGAAAGTGATACTAGAGTGAACCTC
>JAUSMW010000170.1 GCA_030645815.1 Candidatus Saccharimonadota bacterium | reverse complement strand
GCCAATCAATATCAACCTAACTTTGATCCAAATAATGTGGCTCCGGAGATTAGCCTAGAAGTATCTACGCTCTTAGGTTTAATCGGTGTAGATGCACTAGGTCTACTTGATCTAAGTCGCCAAGCTTATTCAGTTGTCGATGTAAACAACAACCTGCAACGTGTTGAATTGGTTTATCAACCTGTAGTTAATGTTGGCTTAACACGTGCTTACTTTACCGTAAGTACAGAGTTGGCTACTGAGCTGGGTTTGAAAGTGACCTCAGTGACAGATGGTGGTTTACTCAATCTACTCGGCTATAGCAATACACTCATCATTACGGCACTAGATGGTGGAACCATTAGTAACTTGGCTATTAATGAGTTATTGGCTGCCGTTGAAATGCATGCGGAAGATGGCACATTACTTACAGGTACTTTGTTAACTACAAATGTACTGAACTCAGTTTCAATGACAGCCATTGATAGTCAAGGTGCATCCTCAACGGAGAGTGGCGGTAGTCTAATTAATATCAACCTACTGGATAACTTCAGTAATGGTAGTGAGTTTATTTTTGAGGGTACGACAGGTGTAGATGCTTTAGACCAATCTACCGCAACCGATGGGGTGCGTTTATATGGTTATGCTGGTAATGACACATTAACAGGTGGTTCAGGCAATGACTTGTTACGTGGTGGCGATGGTGATGACACACTGATTGGTGGTGCAGGGAATGACTTACTGATTGGAGGGTCAGGAAATGACACCTTCATAGGTGGTTTAGGTAGCGACACCGTGTTGTATGAACTACTCGATAATCTAGGTAACGCGCCAACAGGTGGCAATGGAGTCGATACTTGGACTGACTTTACTGTCGGTGCAGGGGCGGACAAAATTGATGTTTCTGCATTGCTTGATGGGCAACAGACTGCGACTAATATAGGTAACTATATCTCTGTGACAACTGATGTGAATGGACATGCAGTGATTGCAATTGACCGTGATGGCAGTGCAGGAGGTTTTGGTAAAGCAGATCTCTTGGTTCTCAATAATATCAATGCTATTGATTTGGGTGCTACTGCTGAGGATCAACTCAAAACACTGTTAGACAATAATCAAATCATTTTCTAAACAGAAGGAAATGAATAAAAAGGATGCTTTGTGGGTTTAAACACAAAGCATCTCTTCTCTATGTATTTGATGAATTGGATATAAGTAATAAATGAAAAAGCATATTCGCCTAAATATGATTGTTAAAAATGAGGCGCATGTCATCTTAAGATGTTTGGCGTCAGTTAAACCTTGGATAGATTCATGGTGCATTGTAGATACCGGTTCTAGTGACGGAACACAGGACATTATTCAAGACTATTTAAAAGACATTCC
>JAUSMW010000144.1 GCA_030645815.1 Candidatus Saccharimonadota bacterium | reverse complement strand
CAGTGCGTTACGTTGCGCTGGAGATGCTACTTTTACATCCATTTCCAGTATCGGTGTTATCTGGTTATTTTCAGTTCCACTCGCCTATGTGTTGGCGATGCCATTCGGTCTGGGATTGTATGGCTTGTTAATTGCGGCAGTGATGGACGAGTTTGTTCGTGCTCTTATTAAAGGTTGGCGTTGGCGGCAGGGCAAGTGGATGTATACAGGAGTCGCTGCGCGTGAGCAGCGCAGCTGACCTGCAGTTAAAAAGCTTTTACAAAAATATCATTCCGGTTGTTGTGCCATACAAAATATAAGCGGATACCGTGATGTAGAGTCCTAAAGTAAAAAACTCTGCCTCATCAGATAGCCTGGGTCTGAGAATCTGAATTAGAAACAGCGCGGGAATGTAATAGCGTGGTTCTATAAGTGGGTGACTAATGGCTGCCAAAGGTGCAATAAATATTAGCCAACGCCAGCGCCAATCCGGCAGCTCCATTGTCAATAAACTTAAAAATGTCCAAGCTGCAAGAACATATGAAAGTACCTTGATGATGGGGAAATCTACTAATAAGTGTATTAGTCCATTATGTACAAAATAGTCATACATAATTGTATTGTAGGGATGGGTATTTTTTAAGGTGCCTAGGTAAGCAAAGAAACCTGCGATGAGCAGTAGAGTAACTACAGGCTTACGCAGTAGAGGAAGAATGTTAGGTATCTGCGCGATGTGAGTCGGTAGAAAAAGAATCCAGCAGCAAATTAAAAAAACATGCAGGTTGGAAATGTTAAATGCAGACATTTTGTGCGCTGCAGCGTCACCGATCGCCACGCCACCATTCACATAGACAAAAGCGAGGAAACCAATAAATACCAGATTAAAAATCGCCCCCTTGGTTAAGGCGTTGATTATTAGTTGCAGCACATTTTTTTTGTCAATATTGGTAATTGACTCGAAGCACACATACAAGTAGATCAAACCAACCCACGCGACATTATCTTGTCGTATCAGTATTGCGAGAGCACCGGCAAAACCTGACCATAAGTAGCGTCTTTGTAGTGTCAGCAATAGCGTTAGCGCCACAAATCCCAGCGACCATATGTCGGTATAAAGCACAAAAAAATAAGGAAAGATAAGTGGAGTGAAATAAACCTGGAGCGTTTTTAGCCACGCAGGGGAATGACCAAAAAAACGAGCGGCGAGGTAGACTATTGGAACCGTTAGAAGCCCGATACTCAGGCTTATCAGCCGTAACAAATTGTCGTGATAGCCGCCTGTAAACTGAACAATCTTACCAATAATGAAGTGGTATGTAGGCGGAACAGTAATATTCCCAGCGAGCTTGTTTTGGTTGTCATAAAACAGCCAAATCTGACCTGCATGAAAACCCTCATCGGCGTGCAGACTGCTGTTCATCGTAATGATTATATAGCCGAAAACTGCTGCAATCAGCACAATCAGTGTCATTACTACAGCATATGAATGCACAGGCTTTGTTGGGTGGGTGCTGTGATATTTCACTGTCTATTTCTTCGTAAAGCCGAGTTCTTCGGCGACA
>JAUSMW010000141.1 GCA_030645815.1 Candidatus Saccharimonadota bacterium | reverse complement strand
AGTTATCTCAAGTGTTGCGGCATCAAGTTCAACGTACAATTGGACACTTCCTACAAACGTTGCAACAAATCAAGCATTAATAAGAATTTCAGACGTTGCAAATCCAGCCAACTTAATTGTAAGTTCGGCTTTCAAGATTAGTAATCTGCAAGTAACTGCCCCAATTGGAGGAGAGAATTTGCAAACCGGTTCTACTAAAAATATTACATGGACTGCCGGTTCCAATATTGCAAACGTGCTCATAGAATATACATCTGATAATGGTGCCAACTGGGTAACATTGACTTCAACAGCGAATACGGGTTCTTACTCGTGGTCAGTTCCAAATACCGCAACAACTTTAGGTAAAATTCGGATCAGCGATAATGCGGATGTTTCGATAAAAGATGTTAGCGATAATACATTTACAATTTCAAGTTATACGATTTCAAGTCCAACGGCAGCCTCATATTGGCAAAGTGAAACTACTCAACCGATTTCCTGGAACATTAGCAATGTTGTGAATGTTAAAATAGATTATTCAACAAATAATGGTTCAACTTGGGCGACAGTCATTTCAAGCGTAGCTGCTTCAAGTGGTACATATAATTGGACGTTACCAACAAATCTTGCAACAAACCAGGCATTGATAAGAATATCTGATGTGCTAAATTCATCTAACTCACTTGTTAGTTCGATATTTAAAATCAGCAATATTACACTCACTTCACCAAACGGTGGGGAATTGCTACAGGCGGGCGCTACTAAAAATATCACATGGTCTGCAGGAAATAATATTGCGAGTGTTGTAATCGAAGTTTCCACAAATAACGGATCGACATGGTCTTCGGTAACTACTGCCGGCAACACAGGGTCTTATTCATGGTTGGTTCCGAGTACTCCAACTGATTCGATGAAAATCCGGATAAGTGACGCAACAAAATCTTCTATTAAAGATGAGAGTAATAATCTCTTCTCAATTAATTCGTTGGCATTAACTTCTCCTATCGGTGGAGAAAAAATCCAGACCGGAAAACTTTACTCTAATTTTATAACATGGACAGCTTCATCGAATATTGCATTCGTAAAGGTTGAGTTATCAACTGATGGTGGTTCAACCTGGTCTTCTTACAATAATCTGGTAAAAGCCAGCGACGGAAAATATCCCGTTACTTTTTCATCATCAACTTCGCAAGCGAAAATTAGAATAAGTAACAGCGCTGACGCAACGATCATTAGCCAAAGCGGAAACTTTACCGTTGAGCAGTTAGCATTAACCGCACCAATAGGAACCGAATACTGGCAGGCTGGAACTTCCAAGAATTTGACTTGGACTGGCGCTTTAGTTACAAACGTTGCGTTGGAATACTCAAGCGATAACGGTACAAGTTGGAATACGATAATTGCATCAACTCCGGCTGCAACCGGAACCTATTCATGGTCAATTCCATTAGCTCTCGCTTCTTCACAAGTTAAAATTCGTGTAAGCGATGCATCTGATAACTCGGTTTCTGCGACACCTCCAAATCCTTTTGTAGTTGGTGATGTTAAAGTTGTAGCGCCAAATGGTGGAGAGATCATTTTATCCGGATCGGTTGATACGATTAAATGGAACGCTTCTTCAAATATTTCTTTGGTACGAATTGATTACTCATCTGATAACGGAGCTACGTGGAATCTTATTAAAAATAATGAAACGGCAAGCACCGGACAATATTTATGGACAGTTTCCAGCCAAACCGTAACGCCGGGCAATGCATTCTTAATTCGCGTGAGCGATGCACTTTCAAACTTTACAATTTCCGACGTTAGTGATAATAACTTTGCTGTAAATGGAATTCGCTTAGTTACTCCAAACGGCGGAGAACAATACCAGGTTGGATCGGTTCAAAAAGTTGAGTGGAGCGCAAGTGGAAATATTACAAAAGTTAGATTAGAATATTCGACTGACGGAGTTACCTGGAATAATATTCAGACAAACTTAACAGCTTCTACCGGATTTTATAATTGGACAATTCCAAACATTTCGAGTTCATCAGTTAAAGTAAAAGTTAGTGATGATCTCAATCCATCTTACTCGGATGTGAGCAATGCTAATTTCAAAATCGCCAATGTAGTTTT
>JAUSMW010000132.1 GCA_030645815.1 Candidatus Saccharimonadota bacterium | reverse complement strand
CAAGCTAACTGGCACGCTGACATCTTCACTAGTAGTTTTCGCCTTTATATTGACGGTAGCGTGTGGTGCAAACCAGATTGCCCAGATCAAAAATATAATAAATAGTACACCGCCGGCGATTGCAAGGAATAGTTTCTTGCGAAAGATATCAAAATTCGGTACGTTGGACCCTGCTTTTTTAGCTTTGCTTTTCTTTGGACCTTTTGGTAATGATTTTTCAGCCGCAGCAGCTGTTAGGTCTTCGGGTAGTTCAATTGAGTCTTCTGGGTCATCAGATACTGGTGGCTCTACAGTTTTTTCTAAATCACCAACCGGTAAATCTTCACCATTAATAATGTCATCATCAGTATCTACTTCATCGATAGGTGCTTCGACTTCGGCCAATTCTGGTTTTGATTGCAAGTTTTTGGCTATAGGCACGGATACGCCAGCAGCTAGGGCTGCCAGTGCTTTGTTAGTAGTAATCAGAACTATACGCTTGTCAGCAGAGGTGGCTGATTTTTGTAATAATTTCAAATTTACAGCACTTTGCAATACACCAACCCTCTTTGGTGGAACCAGTGCGATAATCTTCTCTTTCGAGCCTTTGACCTTTTCGATTATCGAGGTGATATCGTCTTCGGTATCAATGTATATAACGTCTTTTTTCATATGCGCAAAATTCGGTTGATTTTATCCTTTACTGTATCTGTTTCGCTTGTACCTACCATCGTATCATATCCGACACGTAGCAGTCCCATGGCAGTTATCAATGTATGATCAGTTATTTCACCAGTTTTGTCGCGTATTCCTTCGACATTTTCCGGGCTGATGTGATGAACTGTTGGCTTTTTGGTAAATGGCAAGTCTTTGTGCCATTCGCTCGCGTTTAGCGCGCTCACCAATTTTTTCAATGAACTACCGCCACCACATAGCAAAATCTTGTTTGGCAAGTGGTCGACAGAGTCAAATTCACCTAGTGCAAGCTCAACTCCACCTATCCAAACTTCTAGAGTTTTATCGATGGCTTTGCCGACTTCGTCAGCGACGTTTTCCTTTATATTAGGGTCATCAACGTTAATTTTTAATTTTTCGGCGTCATCGTAGCCAAGATCTAATTCTGTAGCAATTGTACGAGTAAAGCTACGCCCACCAATACCAAACATCTTGGTACCTTCGACGCCACCGTCATTTATCACAGCGATGTCTGTAGTACCGCCACCAACATCAGTTAGAATTGCAGAAAACGTGCTACCAGCGTCATTTCCTAATACAGAACGGGCAACAGCAAATGGCTCGGCGGCAACTGCGATTAAATCTAAATCTAACTCGGCTGCAGTTCGCTCTAGTGCGCCAATATGAACCATTGGTGCAAAGGCAGTATAAATCTGGATAGATACATCTTTCCCTTGAAAGCCAATTGGATTGGTAATCTTGTACCCGTCTATATGTATACCAACGATGGCAGAGTTCACTAGTTTGACTTCTACGTCTTCATTCCCTGTTTCAAAGGCGACTAGTTTTTGTGCTTTGACCTGAGCACGTTCTTGGACTTTTTCGATGATAAATTCCATTTCAGCAATGTCGAGCTCTTTGTCTGGGTGAGGTCGTTTGTAACGAATGGTGTTTGTAGTTCCCTTTACTAGTTCACCAGCGATACCAATTACAACTGACCTGGCTTGTACACCAGCTTGGTCTTCGGCCTCAGACAACGCTTCTTCGCAGGCACGAACTACTCCGCCGATATCCGATATGGCCCCAGAGTGCATGTCGCTGACATCTTGACGTGCACGACCTACACCGACAACACTCATGCCGTCGTTATCAATTCGAGCAATCAATGCCTTTGCAAATTCGGTACCAATATCAAGCGCAACGATGTGGTTGGTGTTGTCATCGGCCCCGCTGCCTTTTAGGGTTTTCTTTAGTTTATTGAGTGCCATTTATAAGATACATTATATAACAAAGGTGCTTATGGTGAAATAGAAAAGAGGCACACCGCAAATGCAGTGTGCCTCGTAATCATTGATCTGGCCGTTAGTTAACAGCCTGTTTCTCCGACTTCGGCGGCATCTTCTCTTTGATCACTGGTTCGCCATACCGTGGCTTTTGACCCAGCTTGACCTGATTGAGCGCCTTTATCCGGCCGCGAAGCTCCTCAACACCAGCTGTGCAGGCAACCAAATAGCCGTATGGCTGATTGTCGAGGTTCAAAATCCGCCCGTCAGTCGGGTCTATCACTAACAACAGACGATACTTGCCTATCTTCCCTTCCCACTCACTGTGAGCCATCTGCAGAGCAAACACTCGCTCGACCGCGTCGGTTTTAGTTGCAGTCGTGTATTCGCCGTCATCTGTGATCTTGTAAAACAAGAGAGGCTCGCCGATTGTCACGATACCGACCTTTTGGTAGTACCTGAACTCGCCCGTGTTCTTGCCGACCGGAACCTTGTAGCGAAAAATCACCACCTGGCCTGGCTGGAGATCGTATGGCCCAAGATAGCCAGACGACTCAACCGAGTCAAACGTCGCCCGATCAATCTCTCGTGAAAGGTCCATGCTTACTCCTTTTGGTTTGTAAGACACTACATAATCAATGTTACTCTGTTAAGTATACAATTTATTGTATACTTCGTCAATTAGTAGTCAGTACTGCTTTGATACGACGAACACCTGCAGAGCTGGCTTCCTCTTTGGTGATTTTGAAATGTTTGCCGCCTTCTGCCAGCTGTCCTGTGTGGTAAACGTGCGGACCACCACAGATTTCTACGCTAAATGGCTCTTCATTATCAGCTTTCATGGTGTAGACTTTGACAATATCTCCGTACTTATCGCCAAATGCGCCCTTTGCGCCCATTTTGAAGGCTTCGTCTGTTGGATATTCATCAAAACTAACGGTTAGGTCTTTTTCTATCTGCTCATTCACAATCTTTTCGACTTCGTTCAGCTGTTCACGAGTGACTTTGCCATCGTTGCTAAAATCAAAGCGAGTTCGCTCGGCTGTGACGTTCGAGCCACGCTGTACTACTTGATCACCCAGTACTTGACGAAGCGCTTCGTACATCAAGTGAGTTGCGGTGTGGAGTTTCTTGGTTTCGTCAGAGTGATCAGCTAGGCCACCTTTGAAAGTACCTTTTGTAGCAGTTTGTGATCGCTCGCGTTGACTCTGCATAGATATTTTAAAATCATTTTCTATCTCAGGACTAAATTTAACATTTCTTTTGTTTGCCTCTTCAATACTTATCTCATAAGGAAAACCGTAGGTATCATATAACTTAAATGCTACAAAACCAGTAAGAATTGGCGTACTATTTGAAGGTTCGTGCATCATAACAAGTTTTTCAAACTCTCGTAAGCCCTTTCGCAATGTCTGTCTAAAAGCTTTTTCTTCCTTTGCCAAAATCTCAATAATTTTCTGTCGGTTTTCGGCAACTTCTGGAAAATCATTGTGATATAAATCGGCAATCACTGGCACGATTTCTTGCAAAAAATTCTGTTCTATACCTAGGTCATGAGCTTTGACCATTGCCCGACGAATTAACCGGCGCATGACGTAGCCCTGCTCTTTGTTGCTCGGCGTCACACCATCGACAGCTAGGAAGGTTGCGCCACGCAGGTGATCGGCAATCACTC
>JAUSMW010000130.1 GCA_030645815.1 Candidatus Saccharimonadota bacterium | reverse complement strand
CAACATCTATTCCTGTTATTGCCGTGAATGCTCACGGACAAATCACAAGTGCTAGTTCAACCGCAATTCCGACAGCTAATACATCTACAACTGGTCTGCTCACGTCAACTGATTGGAATACATTCAATGGCAAAGAAAATGTATTAACCTTCACTGGAAATGGGTTATTCAGTCGATCCGGTAATACAGTGACAGGTTTGGCTTGTACAACTGGCCAAATACCAAAATGGAGTGGTGGTACGTTTGCTTGTGGTGCCGATACTGACACCGATACCGGCGTAACCTCAGTTGGCACATTCACCGGTGCCTCTATCGCTAACGGTGCTAGTATCGCTGGTACAGTTATCACCTTCGGTGCAGCTGATGGTACTAACCCAGGACTGGTTACAACTGGTACTCAAACCTTCGCAGGTGCAAAGACCTTTAGTGGGGCAATGACTCTTAGCAGCACGCTCAATGCCAATGGCGATGTCACTATCGGTGACGCAGCTACAGACGGGCTCACTATTACATCGGAAATCCGTGGTGCTTCACCATTAGTATTCGAAGGAACAACTAATAACAACGTATACACAACCTTTGCTATCACAGATCCTACAACGGCAAGAACTGTTACTTTCGCAGATCGATCGGGTACAGTCTCACTATCTGGCGATACTTTCACCGGTGACGTGACCGGTACGCTAAACTCTAGTGGTGCAACTGCACTGACAATTGCAGCTGATGCGGTAGCCTTAGGAACTGATACAACTGGTAATTATGTAGCGGGACTCACCGGAGGTACAGGCATCAGTATTTCAGGAACTGCTGGTGAAGGTTGGAGCCCAACAGTCACCCTAGCTAACACAGCTGTATCGGCAGGTTCATATGCACCAAGTAACGCAGGTGGCGGAGTACTGACCTTACCGCAATTTACTGTTGATGCGCAGGGTCGTTTGACGGCTGCGTCAACAACAAACGTAACATTAACCGGCATTGCTAATTCACAACTCGCAAACAGTGCAATCACAATCAATACATCTGGCGGATTGAGCGGCGGAAGCTCAGTCAGCTTGGGTGGAAGTATTAGTCTAGGACTCGATTTATCTGATGCGGGTGATGCTAACACTGCAACAACTAGTAGTGGTTCAGGTCTAGAAGCGAGTGGAGGAGAGATTGGATTACTAAGAGGCTGTTCTACCGGTCAGTTGCTCAAGTATAACTCAACTACTAGTCTATGGGCGTGTTCAGCGGACAACAATTCCGGCGGTACAGTTACATCTATCACCGCGGGAACCGGCCTTAATGGTGGCACCATCACTACTAGTGGAACAATTGACATTGCTAATACAGGTGTTACGGCAGCAACATATGGTTCATCAACAACTATTCCAGTCATAGCAGTCAATGCTCAGGGACAAATAACCTCAGCAACCAGTACCGCAATACCAACAGCTAATACCTCAACTACTGGACTACTGGCATCTACCGACTGGAATACATTTAACGGTAAGGAAAACGTCCTGACCTTTACTGGAAATGGACTATTCAGTCGTTCAGGAAATACAGTTACAGGGTTAGCTTGTACAACAGGTCAGATTCCGAAGTGGTCAGGTGGAACGTTTGCTTGTGGGTCTGACACCGATACCGACACTGGTGTGACTTCAGTCGGCGCCTTTAGCGGTACATCAATCGCAAACGGTGCCAGTATCGCAGGTACAGTCATAACATTCGGCCCCGCTGATGCAACAAACCCTGGTATGGTTACAACAGGTACGCAGACATTCGCTGGTGCAAAGACATTTAACGGCGCATTAACGCTTGTCAGTACACTGAATGCCAATGGCGATGTCACCCTCGGAGATGCAGCGTCGGATGGTATTACATTTACAGGAGAAGTCCGCGGCGCTTCGCCGCTTGCATTTGAAGGTACCACTAATGACGGCGTTTACACTACATTCGCAATTACTGACCCAACTGTCGCTCGAACTGTTACTTTTGCTGATGCTACAGGAACAGTTCTACTTCACTCTATGATTTCTGGTGATGCAACAGTCACTAGTGCCGGTGCTTTAACTATCGCCGCAAATGCAGTTGCACTAGGAACCGATACAACAGGTAACTATGTCGCTGGAAATACTGCCGGCAATGGTATCTCAGTAACCGGATCAGCAGGCGAGGGCTGGAGTCCAACAATTGCTATCAATTCACCAACCTGTTCAGGTACAGACAAGCTAAGCTGGAACGGATCAGCATTTAGTTGTGGGTCAGATGTAGATACAACAAACTTTAATATCTCAGCTAATGGTGGAGCAGGTCAAAATATCGCGTCTGGAAATACAGTTAACTTTGTAAACGGAACAGGCACAACAGCAAGTCGTAGTACCAACGATATTAGTTTTGGATTAGCTAATACTGCAGTCACAGCTGGAACTTATGCTCCTAGCAATGCTGGTGGTGGAGTATTGACGCTACCTCAACTAACAGTTGATGCTCAAGGTCGTTTAACCGCAGCATCTACAACTAGTGTCACATTAACAGGTATTGCCAATTCACAACTTGCGAACAGTGCAATTACAGTGAATACTGCAGGTGGCTTATCTGGCGGTAGTAGCGTTAGCCTCGGTGGCACAATTAACCTGACACTAGATTTATCTGACGCCGGAGATGCCAACACTGCAACAACTAGTAGCGGTTCAGGTCTAGAGGCAAGTGGTGGTGAAATCGGACTATTGCGCGGTTGTAGTACAGGCCAGCTGCTTAAATATAACTCAACTACCAGTCTATGGGCATGTTCAGCTGACAATAACTCTGGCGGAACAGTTACATCAATTACTGCTGGAACAGGGCTAAACGGTGGGACAATCACCACTAGCGGTACTATAGATATAGCGAACACTGGCGTTACAGCGGCTACATATGGTAGCTCGACGACAATTCCAGTTATTGCAGTAAACGCACAGGGGCAAATAACTTCTGCCACATCTACAGCAATTCCAACAGCCAACACCTCGACCACAGGATTATTGACATCCACCGATTGGAACACGTTTAATGGCAAAGAAAACGTCCTGACATTTACAGGGAATGGGCTGTTTAGTCGAAGCGGTAACACGGTTACAGGGTTAGCCTGTACTACAGGTCAAATACCGAAATGGAGTGGTGGTACGTTTGCTTGCGGGTCAGATACCGACACCGATACAGGTGTCACTACGGTTGGTGCATTTTCTGGTACTTCAATAGCGAATGGAGCGAGCATCTCTGGTACAACCATTACTTTTGGTCCTGCTGATGCTACCAACCCAGGCATGGTAACAACCGGCACACAAACTTTTGCAGGTGCAAAGACATTTAACGGCGCCCTAACACTTGCTAGTACATTAAATGCTAACGGTGATGTGACTATTGGTGATGCTGCAACTGATGGACTCACTGTTACGTCTGAAATTCGTGGTGCTTCTCCACTTGTGTTCGAAGGTACAACCAACGACAATATCTACACCACCTTTACTATTACAGACCCAACCGTCGCACGTACAATTACCTTCCCGAATGCGACTGGTACAGTATTGTTACATTCGATGATTTCAGGTGACGCAACTACTACGAGTGCAGGTGTCCTCACGATTGCTGCTGATGCGGTCGCACTCGGCACTGACACAACCGGTAACTATGTAGCCGGTAACACTGCAGGTAATGGTATATCTATCACCGGTACAGCAGGTGAGGGCTGGAGCCCAACGATTGCCATCAACGCTCCGACTTGTAGTGGTACGACCAAACTACAGTGGACCGGCACAGCCTTTGTCTGTTCAGCAGATGTCGACACCGACACCGGTGTAACCTCAGTTGGCACATTCACCGGTGCTTCAATTGCTAACGGCGCCAGTATCGCAGGTACAGTTATAACCTTCGGCGCAGCCGATGGTACCAACCCAGGATTAGTTACAACTGGTACACAAACACTTGCAGGCGCAAAGACATTTAGTGGAGCATTAACTCTTAGTAGCACACTCAATGCTAACGGTGACGTCACAATAGGCGATGCTGCAACAGATGGTTTGACGATTACTAGTGAAATTCGTGGCGCTTCGCCATTAGTATTCGAAGGAACAACCAACGATAACATCTATACTACATTCGCCATAACTGACCCAACGGTTGCTCGTACTATTACTTTCCCGAATCGTTCTGGCACGGTCTCACTATCTGGTGATACATTTACTGGTGATGTGACAGGTACACTAAACTCTAGTGGTGCAACAGCACTAACTGTCGCTGCAAATGCAGTGGCCCTAGGTACTGATACAACCGGCAACTATGTGGTTGATGTGGCAGCAGGAACTGGTGTCAGTATTAGCGGTACATTAGGCGAGGGCTGGACACCTACAATTAGCTTGTCTAACACCGGCGTCACTGCTGCGACATATGGTAGTTCGGTAACTATTCCCGTTATTACCGTCAACGCTCAGGGACAAATAACCTCAGCAACCAGTACTGCAATTCCAACTGCTAACACTTCAACCACTGGACTCCTTAGTGCTACAGACTGGAATACCTTTAACGGCAAAGAAAATGTTCTTACCTTTACTGGAAACGGCCTATTTTCTCGATCTGGCAACACAATTACAGGCTTAGCATGTACAACCGGTCAGATACCTAAATGGAGTGGTACTTTTACTTGTGGTTCGGATATAGACACTGATACAGGTGTGACGTCTGTCGGAGCCTTTAGCGGTTCATCAATTGCAAATGGTGCTAGCATCGCTGGAACAGTCATAACCTTTGGCCCAGCTGATGCTACTAATCCAGGCATGGTTACTACAGGCACTCAAACCTTTGCTGGTGACAAGACCTTCACTGGTCTAGTTACTGCGAACGGCAACCTTACACTTCAAACCGGCGACACTTTCACTATGAACGGCGATGCTTTCACTGATTTAACAGGGACAGGACTCACAGTATCTTCTGGAGCTCTCACAGTGGATAACGCAGTTCTCGATGATAATTTCTTTATCCAGGGCGGCAACAGTTTTGGTACTACTGCTAGTCTTGGTACGAACGATGCTAATAGTCTACGGATAAAAACTAACGGTACAGACCGGTTTGTTTTTGCATCAGCCAATTCAACGCTGACTGGTTTGGGGAATACAAGCATAGCCTCCTCAGCAGGAACTCTTGGTATCAATTCAGCCACAGGGTACGCCTTGAATATTGGTACAACCAGCCTCGGTAGTACAATAACCGTAGGTAATTCTAGTAGCACAACCGCACTTGACCTTTCTGCCGGGTCTGGAGGCATAGACTTGCTGAGCACGAATCAGTTTAGTGTTACAGCCAACGGGAATATTAGCCTATCAACTTCTGGTGGTTACGTTTTAATTAACTCGAACGATACCACTATAGTATCTCAGAATGACTCCGCGAGTGCCTTCCAAGTGCAGAACTCATTAAATGACCCCTTGTTTAATGTTGACGCATCAACATATTTAGTTACTGTTACTGGTGATCTAGATGTTGCTGGCGGTGGTATATATAGGATCGGTGGCACAGCTGGTGCAACTACGACTTGTAGTAGTGGTCAGTTCTTGCAAAACGCAGTACTACAAGGTGGGCTAACTACTGGTGGTACATGTAATGGTACAGTCGTCACATCAATTGGTACTATTGACAGCCAAACAAAATCTGCCAATGGTGCAGTAATTTCTGGTAACACATTAGTATTACAAACAGCTGACGCAACACATCCGGGCCTTGTTTCAACTGGTACTCAAACGTTTGCAGGTAATAAAACTCTTACAGGAGATACTTTGGTGCAATCCGCAACGAATTCTACTGATGCCTTCAAGGTACAAACATCAGGTGGAAACACCGTCCTCAAAGTTTCTACATTTGGAGGTTCGGGTTTTGTCCAAGTTGGCGATACTGGTAATAATGGCAATTTTGCTGTCTCCGACAGTTCTCTTGTCGGAGTGTTTAACGTTGATGCTGCAAGTAGGAATATATCCTCGGATGTTAATGGAGGAAACTTTATTGTATCTGGTGCAAATGGAGGAAGCATTTATGACGATGCAAATAGCATATGGCAAGTGTATGGTTTGACTAGTTACCTAGAGTTTAATGGTGCCACTGAAGTCTTACAAGCTACAGGAACCGCCGGTGGTGATGGCCTCTATTTCGATGCTACAACAAACAGACTTCGTATAGGTACAAGCCCAAGTACTGCATACACACTCAATGTTGATGGTGATGCAAACCTTTCAAGCGGAAAAGTGTACCGTATAAATGGACTAGATATCAACACAGCAGGCACACTATCAAATGTTGCATACAAAAATGCTGCCAATACATTTACACTCAATAATACCTTCAGTACAAGTATTACTACTCCAACAGTGACATCATCTGGTGCTTTGTCTGTAGACTCAGGTTCTACCAATGCGCTCAATATTGGTACGGGTGCAAATGCCAAAACAATAACCATAGGTAATGGTACTGGCGCAACGTCAGTAGTGGTTAACTGTGGAACCGGTGCATGTAGTTTTGGTAACAATGCCACAGACCATCAAACTAATGTCGGCTCAACAACGGGGACTTCGAATACCGTTATTAGAAGTGGTACAGGAGGAGTTTATCTACAATCTGGTACAGGTTCTGTAACAGGTAATATACAAGTTGGTGCTGGTGGTGCAGGGACAACAACACCGGACTTATTAGTTTTGGATATCAAGACTAGCTCTGGTGACCCAACAGGTACAACTGGCGCGATGTATTATAACTCTAACACCAATAAATTCCGATGTTACCAAAACAGCGCATGGGCAGACTGTATAACTGTCGATACGGGTGTAACGAGCATTGGTACATTTACTGGTGCATCAATTACTAATGGTGCTAGTATATCTGGAACAGTACTAACACTTGGTGCTGCTGATGGTACCAACCCAGGTCTTGTTACAACAGGTACACAGACATTTGCGGGTAACAAGACATTTACGGGTATAGCAAACTTCCAAAATTCATCTAATAGTACAAACGCATTCCAGATAGCCAAAGCTGATGGCCAACAGCTCATCAAATTTGATACATCAACTACAAACAACCTGCTGACAAATGGCAATTTTGAGTCAAATACTACAGGCTGGACAGCAACTGGCGGTGCGAGTGTGTCACAAAATACGTCTCAATCGTATCTCGGTAATGGCTCTGCACAAGTAACTACAACCGCAGCTGCAAATGACGGCGCAAAATACAACTATGCACTGGCTTCACAAACAAACTATACTCTTACTTTCTATGCTAAATCTTCATCTTTGACAGCGACAAGCATCCCACTGGCTATTGGAAGGAGCGAAGACGGCTCGACTGATACAAACTGTGCATCAACTAGTATTAATGGTGGCGGATGGACGAAAATAAGTTGTAGCTTTACGACCGCAAATGTGTCTGGTACAGACTATGTTTATATCAAACAGACAGACGCAACAGCTCGAACTATATACATAGATTCTGTGCAGCTAGAATCAACAGCCGCCTTTAACGCAAACACAGATTTTGAATCTGGCAATACAGGTTGGGGTAACTATAACTCAGGTACACTGACAAACACATCAGCTCAAGCGTATACAGGTACTAAATCATTACAAGTAGAAGCAGATCCTAACGGCGGCAGCTTGGATGGTGCAGTTATTAATACTGGTTCAAACTTGCAGCCAAATACTACATATGCTGCTAGTTTTATGGTGAGACTGGATGGAGCCACAGCTGCATCTAAATCATTCTCAATAGTAAAACGACTCGATGATGCTGATGGTTTAACAAAAACCTGTACCAGTGCAACCATCACAGCCGACACATGGACTAATATTACATGTACATTTACGACAGGCAACATAATAACTAGTAGTCCATTTATTGGTGTTGCAACACAAGGAGCCACTGATGGCGTAACCATACATAAATTCTACATCGACAACGCAGTTGTTTCACCTGTGAAGTACACATCCAATGATGTCGGACGCATTACATTAAACGGTTCAATCAATTCACCACTAACTGTGCGGGGACCAGACTCAACTAACGCACTGCAGGTACAGCAGCAAAATGGATCTAGTGTATTGTCAGTCGACACACTGAATGGTCGTGTTGGTATAGGTACAGATGCGCCACTTAGAACTTTACATATAGCGGGCAATTCTTTATTTAGACAGAACAGCGGCGATACTGCTTTGACTTTTGAAATCCAAAACTCTGCGTCTACAACTGCATTTTCTGTCAATGGATCAAACCGCGCCACAACAGTAGGTATCAACAGTGGAACTTCAAATGCTTCACTGTCTCTCTATGGTACATATTTGCAAAAAACAATGACCAACAGCGCAAATGCCTTTAGGATACAGGATGCATCTGGTGTTACTGCGCTCAGTTTCTCAACAACTTCTGGCAACAGAAAGCTTTTGATAGGTGGCACAGGTACTGGTAATGATGGTAAGTTAACTGTGGCTAATAGTAGCGGTACCTCAGTCATGGATATAGATTCAAGTGGCACGGGACTTGTGTACTTCAGTACAGATGATTTCCAGGTTACTACTGGTCTAGGTAACCCAGCAATTACCACAGATGCAGCAGGTAATGTTGGGATTGGCCAATACGGCGGGGCTTATCCACTCGATGTCATCGGTGACATTAATAGCTCAACTGGTTATCGAATTGCCGGTACAGCCGGTGCTTCGACAACATGTAGTAGTGGTCAATTCCTTCAGAACCAAGTGGTCAGTGGTGGTCTAACTGTAGGTGGTAGCTGTGCCAATACAGTCACCACAGTTGGCGCATTCGGTGGCTCAATAGCCAACGGTGCCAGTATATCTGGCAATACCATTACCTTTGGTGCAGCAGATGCGACTAATCCGGGTATGGTCACAACTGGCACGCAAACGTTTGGCGGAAATAAAATATTTAGTAACAATATAACTGGTAATGGTTCAAGTACCTTTAATGGACAGGTACTTATAAAAGCCGCGTATTCTAACCTATTCGATGTAAAGAATTCAGCGAATACATCATTGTTTACAGTCAATTCTAGCGCTAGCCAAGTTCAGGTTGGTAACAGTGCGACATTCAAGGTAGGAGCAAATGCTTTTAGTGTTGACCCGGTGTCTAAATATATAACCGGAGAGACAGATGCTATGTATTTCTACGATAGCTCTGGCGCCAATGTATTAAACTTCATGGCATACGGCGGTGGATCAGGCGACCTATTTATAGGTGATACAGGATACAATATATTATTCAATAATAGTATAGGTGTGACAGGTAATGTTGATGTATCTGGGGCCTACAAGGTTGGAGGTGTGTCGGGCGCAACCACAACCTGTAGCGGCGGGCAGTTCCTCCAAAACCAAGTAGTGACAGGCGGACTAACTACTGCGGGTACTTGTGCTACACCTACAGATACTGGTGTCACGAGCATCGGTACATTCACAGGTGCATCAATCGCTAATGGTGCCAGTATCTCTGGAACAGTACTAACACTTGGTGCTGCAGGTACATCTAATCCTGGTCTTGTAACCACCGGTACGCAGACGCTAGGTGGCGATAAAACATTTAATAACAACCTACTAGTAAATGGCAACACAACACTAGGTGACACTAGTGCCGATACAATTACCTTTACAGGCGTTGCTGGCTCTGGATTAGACATGAATGCAAACCTCATAACTAATATTGGTAATGCCGGTACAGACTTTACCTCTGGCGGCGGATTAACTCTAGCAGGCAACTTGCTAGCCAATGGCAATACAACTATCGGTGACGCAGCTACAGATACACTAACCTTTACATCAAAGATAGTTGGCACCAACGCCATGGTATTTGATGGATCGACAGTTGATACGGTATATACAACCTTTGCTATTACCAATCCAACCACTGCACGCACAGTTACCTTCCCAGACGCAACCGGTACAGTATTGCTGCACTCTATGATTTCTAGTGATGCTACAGTCACAACTGCTGGTGTATTAACGATTGCAGCTAACGCTGTAGCTCTGACCACTGATACAACCGGTAACTATGTAGCTGGTAATACCGCAGGCAACGGTATATCTGTTACTGGTACGGCGGGTGAAGGCTGGAGTCCAACAATAGCTATTAATGCACCAACCTGTTCAGGTACAACAAAACTGCAATGGAACGGCACTGCATTTGTCTGTTCTGCTGATGTCGATACTGACACTGGTGTGACATCAGTCGGCACGTTCGCCGGTGCATCGATTGCCAATGGTGCGAGTATTGCAGGAACAGTTATCACATTTGGCGCAGCAGATGGTACGAACCCAGGCTTAGTGACTACTGGCACACAAACACTCGCAGGTGCCAAGACATTTAGTTCCGGCATCACTTTAACAACAGGCGGGGTTACATCGTTAGTTGTTGATGGTGCTTCTGCGGTAGGATTGACAGTTAATACACCTAGCTATACAACTGCTGGTGCAAAATTGGTTTCATTCCAAAATAATAGTGTAGAGAAATTCTCTGTCGACAAAGATGGCAACGTCAATCTTGCATCTGGCGCAGTTTATAAAATTAACGGTACATCAGGCACGTCTGTGACATGTAGTGGTGGACAATTCTTGCAAAACCAAGTAGTTCTGGGTGGTATCACGACTGGTGGTACTTGTGCTGCTGCGAGCGGTTCAGGCGTTACTACAGTTGGTGCATTTTCAGGCTCATCACAAACAAATGGCGCCAGCATAGCTGGTTCTACAATTACCTTTGGCCCGGCTGATGCAACTAATCCTGGCATGGTAACAACCGGTTCACAGACTATAGCTGGCGCAAAAACATTGATTGGTACTGTTCCTGCCGCTGCAACAGGTAGTGTTGCTACTGGTGTAGCACCGTTGGCACAGTATGTTTCCGGCAAGTACGCATATGTGACTAGTAGTACAGGTAATACGTTGAACATATATAACGTTTCTAACCCAGCCAGCCCTGTCAGTGTCGGTAGTATTGCGACAGCTGCAAGCCCACGTGGTGTACATGTTCAGGGTAAATATGCCTATGTCGTCAACTTTACCACTAGTGTACTGGGTATTTACGATGTCTCCAACCCAGCCAGCCCGACTAGTGTAGGTAGCCTCTCTCTAGGTGCTGGTGCACAGCGAGTATATGTACAAGGTAAATATGCATATATTACTGAAAGCTCGGCAGCGCAGATGGAGATAGTCGATGTCTCCAACCCAGCCAGCCCGACTAGTGTAGGTAGCATTCCAGGCACGGCCCCAATAGGTATATATGTTAAGGGTAAATATGCGTATGTTGCAGATAGTAGTGGTAATAGCATGAGTATCTACGATGTATCTGACCCAACTAGTCCAACTAACCCTGGTAATGTGAACGTAGGCTCTAGCCCACAAGATGTTGTTGTGCAGGGCAAATATGCGTATGTTGCAAATACAGCCTCCGGAACCACCAGTGTTGTAGACATCTCTAACCCATCATCCCCAACGGTTATTTCAAGCCCAACCACAGCTAATGTTCGATCTATATATGTACAGGGCAAATATCTATATGCTGCTAACGGTACATCTAACACTATCCAAGTTCTAGACATTACAAACCCAGCTAGTGTGACCAGCGTTGGTACTATGCCTACCAACGCTACTGCAAAGAGCGTCTTTGTACAAGGTAGGTACATTTACGGAGTTAGCCAAGTTGGTGCTACGTTGCAGGTATACGATTCTGGTGGCTCGTATATCCAACAACTCGAGACAGGTGGCCTAGAAACCAGCACCATTTCAACTACTGGTGATGTAATGTTCGGTAACAACGTTGATGTACAAGGCGGTCTTACTGTTGGTGGCTCATCACAATTCAACACTCACGTAGGATTTGGTGGTAACATTTCACAAAACTCAGTGGAAACTGCCGGAACAGCATTCGCTCTCAATGTTAACTCTCTAACATCCGGCAACGGTCTGGCAATCGCCAGTACAAATACCGCTACTACGGGTAACCTACTATCCGTCACAAGTGCTTCAACTGGCGCATTTGCCAATGGTGGCATCAGATGGAATTTCACTGGTGCACATACTGGTAACGGAGTGCAGATTGATGATGTGACCTCTACTGGCAATGTATACCAGATGAATGCTAATTCGCTGACAAGTGGTAATGGTTTAGTACTAGGAAATACAGGTACTGGTCTGACGGGCAACTTATTGTCGGCGACAACTGGCTCAACTAGTGCCTTTACAAACGGTGGAGTACGATTCAACTTTACTGGTGCGCACACTGGAAACGGTGTGCAGGTAGATGACGCAACAGCGACTGGAACCGTCTTCGCACTCAACGCCAATTCACTCACATCAGGTAATGGCTTGGCTATATCTAGTACGTCAACTGGGCTAACAGGCAACGCATTTTCTGTAACAAGTGCTTCAACTAGTGCCTTTACAAATGGTGGCATACGCTATAACTTCACAGGTGCACATACCGGTAACGGTATACAAATTGACGATGTCACAACCACGGGAACTGTATATAAACTCAACGCCAATTCACTCACATCTGGTAATGGCCTAGTTATAGGTAACACAGGTACAGGTCTAACTGGTAATGCACTATCAGTTACGTCAGGCTCAACAAGTGCACTGACAAACGGTATCGTTCGCTATAACTTCACCGGTGCTCACACTGGTAACGGCTTCCAGATAGACGATGCTACTGCTACAGGAAAGGTGTTCCAAATCAATGCAGGCTCGCTAACTACAGGTACTGCATTTGAAATAAACGGTCCGAGCTCTGCTAACCTCATACGTGTGAAAAATGACAATACGCAAAGCTTTAACCAGGCACAACTAATCATTGGCGCAGGTGATGCTAATAACCCAGATAGCTTAGCGCGCGACCAGTTGTATGTCTTTGGTCGTATCAACAGTAGCTGGAATCAACAGTGGACTGACTGTTTAACAAACGAAGCTACAAAATCAGCAACAACTGCACAGGTGAACACATACGGCTCAATCTTTAGTGGTAGTGCAACCACCGGTCGTTTGGCTCAGGCGGCAGTTACAGGTGTATCTGGTGTATGTAGGTTTAACTTTGCAACACCTGCGGCCAATGCCACAACATTCTTTGGCTCGGGTGGAGGACTAATAACAGAGCGAAGCCTGAACCCTGTATTTGAGGCAAGGGTCTTGAGCGATACCAACACCGACCACAGGAATATAGTAGGGTTTAGTGACCATAATGGTATATCTACTGCAATTAGTGCAGATACAAACCAAGCTGCCAACGAAGCGTTCTTCCGTAAACAAGCGGCTGGTACATCATGGGAAGCTGTGTCTAGAAGCGCCAGTGGTACTGAACAAATAACAACCGCACTGGGTGGTACTGGTGCATGGCACAGGTTGCGCATAGAAATAGATAACGGTAATGCAGCAGTTCGTTTCTATGTCGATGGTACTCTATCTGCGACTCACACCACTGCGGTACCTGGTAGCGCTATACCACTGGGCTATAGCATTATGAACAACGTAACTAGTACAACTAGCCGTAACCTTGATGTAGACTATATGCGTGTCTGGTCAGACGACCCTCCAGCGTCAATTGCACCAGATGGAATAACCCAGAGCGATGGTATTGATAATACTAATCAGACTGAAACAGCAGACACAGGTGCATCACCACCAGAAGATAACAGCAACGACGCGTTGCTGAGTAGGATTAAAGACTTGGAGAATGATGTTGATGATTTGAAACAGTACAAAGACGTACTAACCACTGAAACTCTGGGTGATGCCAGTACCAAGAAAGCAGTCTTTATTGCAGATACCGAGTTTAGGAAACAAGTTGAATTTTCTGCAGATGCACTGTTCAAGGCAAATGTTAATGTAGACGGTACATTGAACGCTAATGGCAGGGTAGTAGTATCAAATAACACTGGTACAGTGACTGTTCAGCCTGGCCAGACTGAGGTGCAGGTACTATTCGCTAAACCACTCGGCGGCAAGCCAAACGTCTTCCTCAGTACCGAAGACCCTGATGTCAGGGTTGTTGCCCAGACCAGAACCGCAAACGGCTTCATCATCAAGCTTTCTCAACCGATAACCGAACCTCTAGACGTACAATGGTTCGCTGTTGAAAAACAATAAATTTTGACTAGTTTTGCGCCGACAGCTTTGTTATAATAGTACTCAGTTTAATACCGCGAGGAGGGAAAAAGTGGCAGAAACTAATAAAAGTTTGAGTTCTAGTAAGATAATAGTAATTTTGGCGTTAGTTGTAGCGATTGTTAGCATTGGTTTTGCAACATATCAATACAGTGAAGCACAGAAACTAAAGACCACAGAAGGTCAAAAACAGGCTACAGATGATGAAGCCAAAGCACTAAAAGCAAAAGTAGCACTATTGATGCAGCTACCTAGCGAAAAGCCAACAGTGGCAACTATCAAAGACATCACCAAGTTAAAGGACCAACCATTCTTTAACGGTGCAAAAAATGGCGACAAAGTTCTAATCTTTACCGAAGCACGAAAAGCAGTGATTTATCGTGAAGGTGACAACAAGATTATAAACTCTGGCCCAATCGCGGTCACATCTGACCAGCAAACATCAAAGGGTGTCACAGTATTAGCTAGTAAAAACGGTAGTTCTGCAGACGCAAAAACTACTGTAGCTAAAATCTCAGGTGTAACTGTTGGTGAAGGCAAAGCTACTAAAAACTACACAAAGACCCAGGTCTTGGACGTGAGTGGTAACAGTGCTGACAAAGCAAAAGAAGTCGCAGCAGCTCTAGGCGGTGAAGTAATCACAACTCTACCTAGTGGTGAAACAGCTCCAGCTGGCGCATCAATTGTAGTATTCGTTAAGCGATAATACACACAATATAAAATTCGACATCTACATCAGTAGGTGTCGTTTTTTATTACATTTAATTAATATAGTGTAAATAAAAACACCCGTTATGGGTGTTTTTATAGAGCTAGGGGAGCTCTATTTATTTGAAAAGTAGTCGACTTCTTTGATGATGTCGAGTAGCGCCTGGGCTTTGCGTGTTTCATCAACGATTTCTGTAGCAGTCTTGTGTGCTTTATCCACTAATTCCTCGTCATCACAAGAACGTATGATTAACAGTAGAATATCGAATTTCTCTTCAGGAGGTAATTCTAGTTTATCTACTAGGGGCTTTAGCTCCTCCAGAGCTTCTTTTTTGATAGCTTCTAGCTCTTCGTGTCCCGCTGGTGTTGTTACAGGTGGTTCAGAAGGAGGTGTTTCCTCTAGCGGAGGCATTTCAGGAGCAACTTCTACAGGAGTATCAGTAACCTCAGGTTCTGGCGCTGGCGCTGCTGGAGCATCTCCATCAGCTCCTGATAGTACTTTTGCTAAGTCATTGTCGTCGCTAACTGGTTGGTTGTTGACTGGTTGTATGTTCACTGGGCCCACCCCTATATTTATTAACTGTTTATGCTTTGTGACCAGTATACTGTATTATTGTTTATAGATGCAAGTAGTTTTGGAGGAAAAACAATGCTAGATGATTTAAATACTATTTCACAAAAAGATCCTCGTGACGCTCTGGGTGTGGCCGCAGCTCAACCATCACAAGCTGGTTGGAACGCGAGAGTAGAGAATCAACAGACAGAAGAGTTTGTACCAGAAACAGTTGTAGTTGCTGGTATGGGCGGATCTGCGCTTGCCGCGGGCCTAGTCAAGAGTTGGCTCAAAATTACCAAACCATTTGAGGTTATTCGAAAATACAACTTGCCAGGCTATGTAAACGATAAAACATTAGTTATTGCTAGTAGTTATTCGGGCAATACCGAGGAAACTATATCAGCTCTAGAAGAGGCCGAAGGTTTAGGAGCGAAAGTAGTCGTTATTTCAGCCGGCGGACAGCTAATTGATATAGCTCAAGAAAAGAACTATCCATTCGTGCAGCTACCCAGCGATTATCAGCCGCGCATGGCTGTGAGTTTGAATCTACGGGCCCTAGTAAAACTATTAGAAGTATACGGTCTAGCACAAGGTAAGTATGACGAAATAGCTTCTGTTGCTGATTGGTTAGATGACAGGGTAGAAAAGTGGTTACCATCTATACCAATCGAACAAAATTATGCTAAACAGCTGGCCGAAAAGTGTGCAGGCAAGACTGTCGTTATATATAGTGGTTCACGTATGGCACCGGTTGGCTATAAATGGAAGATTTCTATCAACGAAAATGCTAAAAACACAGCATTTTGCAATGAGCTGCCAGAGTTTAACCACAATGAATTTATTGGATGGACGTCACACCCGGTTGATAAACCTTTTGCGGTAATAGATTTAATATCTGGCTTTGAACATCCACAAGTGCTTCGTCGATTTGCGATTTCTGACCAATTGCTATCGGGTCAGCGGCCAAAATCTATACCAGTCGAGTTACAGGGTGAAAGTGTCATTGCACAAATGCTGTGGGGTTGCGTACTAGCTGATTTCGTCAGTATTTACTTGGCAATACTGAATGGTATCGATCCTACCCAGGTTGATTTAATTGAAAAATTAAAAACTGAATTAGCCTAACTTTACATAAAAGTCTTAGTATTATATAGTATCAAGACGTATGTCAAAAGCAAGTTTTAATGACCACGAGCCATTCAAGGTTCAATTAGCGTCTTTAGAAGACGGAAAAAATTTCGAAGCTGGTGTATTTCCAGATGGTGAACATGCTAAATTTGAAATACTCTCAGACATCGACCATCTTAGCGCAAAAGCACTGCGAAATCTCATCACTGGATTGATAGAAACAATGCGACAAAAAGGTGTTGATTATAAAATTTATTATGAGGTTCCTACAGATAATGAAGCTCTTGCGCTTGCTCTAACTGGTAACAAATTTGAAAAACATGACTCGACCGAGGAATTTGATAATTACTCACTAATTGAGGGTATGTATCGTGAGCACGTGGCCTCATTGGGAGTTGTAGAGTTTGTACCCGAGCTAGCAGAGACAATCGAGACGATACTTTCAAACGAGGCTGCACGCGAAACGCACGCTCAGACTGAGTTCAAGCTTCATTATACTGACGATAGTGAATTTGATAGTTTTGAGGTATCTGCGAGTACATATTATGAAGGTACGTGGCCAATTTATCGTTTGATAATTAAATTAAAAGGTCGATCCGAGTCAGTCACAAAAACCAGGAAACCAACTGAAGTTATTGAACTTCATATTGACCCCATAACAGGGAAGGTTATCTCATACAATAAAAACATACAATATCTCGATGAAAAAAATAAAGAAGTGACACTGCCTAATGTAGGAAATGGACCTTATATGCTAGAGATTGATGCCCAAGAGGATGATATCTATATTATTCATCCACTAGCTGCTCAGGACTCTCTCACACACCTCGCTCCTGGGTTGAGTCATGAGCAGTATGAAGAAATAACTAAATATATGGAAAAAGTATTAGTTGAATATAGCGTTGATTAGTTTTGTTCGCGCAGTGCCTCGATAGGGTCTTTCATTGATGCGCGTATAGCTGGCCCAAGGCCGAATATGACACCTACACACACAGATAATCCTAGAGATATTGCCATAACTTGCAAACTGACAATTGGCGTGAGACCTAACATCAATCCTATAAATAAAGCTGCAGCTATAGCGATGATAATGCCTATTATGCCTCCGACGACACTAATTATTAGTGCTTCTATCAAGAACTGCCACATGATATGACGATTGCTAGCACCTAAACTTTTTCGTATTCCAATTTCGCGCGTTCTTTCGGCTACGGCTACCAACATGATATTCATGATTCCAACACCTCCAACAACTAGCGATATGCCAGCAACGATAGCGGTTAGGGTTGTGATAAATTTATAAAAGTTCTTCGATACCAACACAGCATCTTCACCAGCCATAACTTGGAAATCTTTTTCGCCATTGTGTTGTTTGGTTAATATTTTTCTAGAATTATTTATGACACTTTGTTTTGCTGCATTGCTAATAGGGACTATCAATATTTGTTGTATTTGGGCAACACCTTGGTTAA
Source organism: Candidatus Saccharimonadota bacterium (assembly GCA_030645815.1). GTDB lineage: Bacteria > Patescibacteriota > Saccharimonadia > Saccharimonadales > Saccharimonadaceae > JACPYF01. The sequence continues at coordinate 40,642 of JAUSMW010000130.1, read as the reverse complement.
ATGATTTTCCGTCCTCGATACTGATGATTGCCGAGTGGTCTATGTCGACACCGCTAATACCGATTGGTTGATTAGTACGCTGTAAAACTCCGATGATGGTGTGTTCAATACCTCTAATTTTTAATCTTTTTCCTAAAATCTGGTCTGTACCATACATATCTATGGCTAATTGTTGACCGATTACAACGGTGTCACTATTTGTCTCTTCGTCTATGAACTGCCCATTACTAGGTTCTAACTTTAAAGTGGTAGCAAAGCTAGGTGTTGTTGCTAATATTGACGCTTGTTCGCTAGCCCTTTGGTTTTGATCAATACTGCCATTGATTAGCATCAGTGGTGTCACGCTTGTGACGTTATTTTGTTTTGCCAAAGTTTTGACGTCACGTTCTTGCAGGGTAGTGGTGGCATATGGTGCTATAGGGCTAAGGCTGAACAAATTATTTTCGGTTAGCGAGCCTGCTTGCGAGCCGCCAGGGCGTACAACGATTAAATTATTTCCTAGTTGGTTAACTTGGTTGATGCTAGATTGGCGGATACTTTCGCCCAATGACAAAATTAGCGTTATGCTCACGACGCCAATAATAATACCGAGCATTGTCATGTTTGTTCGTGTGCGAGAGTTGCGTAAACTATCAACTGCAATATTGGCGTTTGTAAATGACCTCATTTTTTAACTACCTTTTTCTTTGATACCTTTTTGACTGCTGGTTTGGCTTTAGTAGACTTCTTCTTACTTGCATTAACTTTTCGTCGTTTTGCGCTGAGAGGTATTTTGGCAGCCAGGTCCGGTTTTTTTGGCACAACTTTGCTGTCGGTATCAATACGGCCGTCCAACATATAGATTATTCGATCAGCATACGAAGTCAGGCGAGAGTTGTGCGTTACCATGATGATAGTATTGCCACGATTATGTATTTCGCTGAGTTCTTGCATGATTATCTCACTAGATTTACTATCTAAATTACCAGTTGGCTCATCAGCTAAAATGATTGATGGTTGGTTAACTAGTGCACGGGCGATTGCCACACGCTGCATCTGACCACCAGATAGCTGATGCGGCATATAATATTCACGATTTTGTAGATGAAACAGACGTAAAGTTTTACTGGCAGCCATAAGCCGTGATGTATGTGTTTGACCGCTATAAATTAACGGCAGTGCAACGTTCTCGATAACGGTTTGACGAGGCAATAGGTTGAAACTTTGAAATACAAAGCCGATTTGTTCACGACGGATTTGTGCTCGACGGCTCTGAGAAATAGCATCAACTGGTTCACCACTAAGTTCATACTCTCCGTCAGTTGGCTTGTCCAGTAATCCCAAAATATTCAGCAACGTTGTTTTACCACATCCACTAGGTCCCATTATTGCAACAAACTCACCCTTGTTAATTGTTAAGTCCATACCGTCGAGTGCACTTGTAGCTGCATCGCCATAACCATAGCTTTTGTGCAGGCCTTTCAGTTTTATCACCGGTGGTGGGGTTTTCGGTGTCATTAATTTCTCGCAGTTTAGTTGTTTATAGTCACTATTATTATAGCGGTGGTGGGGTATTTTATGCAATGAGAATTATATAGTGCAAATAACAACTGTTGCTATGGTTGAAAGTCTGTCCAAGGTTTTGTACGGACAAAGCGAAGAGGTGTGCTAGCGATATATGCACGATTTACGATTTTTGCTGCAATTTTTCCGGTTTTCGTAGGCTCTTTTAGGTCCAAAGTCCGCCGTACATTTCCGTTTAGCATAGACAAAAAGAATTCACTAGCTACATTTTGCAGTCTAGGTCGTGAAAAACTGTTTGCGAAATCTTCTAACAATGCAACAGCCACGTTATGGCCGGCTTGTGTGTAGTCTCCGTTATCACGAATGTAATCATCGACAGACTGTTCTATTTCTTGAGCGGTTCTATCATTTTTTGGAACACCCATTTTCTCACCCAATGTCGTCCACCTATTGATTATTGCTTCCTGAAAGTGTGGCTCCATTTCTGGCGAGCCAAATTTTGCTAACATCTTCCTTTCTGTAATACTCATCAAATCAATGACAAATTGCATATCATCAGGTTTGAGATTCATTGCGGCATGAATCTTGCCCAATCGTTTAGACTCTTTGTCTGAAATATTCTGATTTTCGTCAATGGTTCTACCAAACGAGTGCATCATCTTTGCATTACGTTTTTTTGCATCGTTTGTGACGTTGGTAGGTGAGGCATTATCTAATTTTTCAGCAATTGACGGAATCGTAGCGGCGACTGCAAATATAACACCAGGAAAAGCCTTTGCCATTAGCTGGTTAGAATAAAGCGTTTCATGTGTCAATCTGAAATGCTGTCGTTCATCCTCTATAGGGTCAAGATTACGTATCTTGTTTCTGACAACAAAACCTGGTACAAAGCCAAACAAACTGCCCGGAAGTTTTATACGTTTTTTGAAAGTATCAAATCTGGTTTCATACCTGTTGTTCATTTACAAATTATATAATATTTACAAACAAAATCACAAAATATTGTGGCGGAGAGAGAGGGATTCGAACCCTCGATACGCATCGCTGCGCATACACGCTTTCCAAGCGTGCTCCTTCAACCACTCGGACACCTCTCCATACACACGTCATTATAGACTAAACTACAATAGCACCAACAAACACTTTACTGTACAATTAATATACATGAATAAACCCCATGAACGTCGCAAATATATTTTCGTGACAGGGGGTGTACTCTCGGGAGTGGGCAAGGGTATAACCGCCGCATCTATCGGCGCTGTTTTAAAAGCGCGAGGTCTAAACGTCTCTGTACAAAAATGTGAAGCATATTTGAATGTAGATGCTGGTACACTCAACCCTGCTGAACACGGCGAATGTTTTGTTACAAAAGATGGTACTGAAATTGATTTAGACCTCGGTCATTATGAGAGGTTTTTGGACATTGAACTGACAAAAGATAGTGCAACACTAGCTGGCCGAGTATATCGAGACCTTATTCAGGCAGAGCGCGATGGTAAGTTTCTAGGCAAAACTGTACAGATGATTCCTCACTTTACAGACGCGATACAGAACGAGATTGAACAATCTGGCAGCGGCAGCGACGTGCATATCATTGAACTAGGTGGAACTGTTGGTGACTACGAGAGTGTAGCGTATATGGAGGCTTTTCGTGAGTTTGCTGCACGTATAGGGCGTGATAATTGTATATTTGTGCATGTGCTGTATGTGCCATATCTTTTGACTAGCAAAGAGTTAAAAACAAAACCAGCCCAAAATGCCATGCGTGATTTGCGTAGCTTCGGCATAATGCCCGATATTATTGGGGCGAGATCTGACTATCCATTGTCTGATGGCGCACTGAGCAAAATTAGTATGTTTGGTGGCGTAGCTAAGGAAGCCGTAGTGCCATTGCCAAACGCCAAAAGTATTTACCAAGTGCCGTTGACCTTAGAAAAACAAAAAGTTGCGCAGTTATTGTTGAAAAAACTAGGCTTGCCTGTGAGAAAGCCAAATATGAAAATATGGGATGATATTTCAGACAAAGCTACCAAATCATATGATAAAAAAATACGTGTTGGCATCGTCGCTAAATATTTGGATAACGAAGATACTTATTATTCCGTACTGGAATCCTTGAAAATTGCTGCCTGGCACGAAGCTGTCGATTTAGAATTTAGCTGGGTTGATGCCGAGAAGATACAGAAAAATTTAAGTAGCTTGAATACATATGATGCAATATTAGTGCCAGGCGGGTTTGGTACTCGTGGAGTTGAAGGTAAAATTGCAGCTGCTGGCTGGGCGCTTGATAACAACAAGCCGTATCTAGGTCTTTGCCTAGGCTTGCAAGTTGCAGTTATTGCAGCAGCCAGAGCAGGTGGAGTAAAAAATGCTACCAGCGCAGAAATTGATGACAAGTCCAAAAGCCAAGCTATATATTTGATGCCTAGCCAAGCGGGTAAACAAGCAACCGGTGGCACAATGCGGCTTGGTAATTACGAGGCTACGCTAGCCAAGGGTTCAAAAGTTGCAAAACTATATGGCACATCAGAAATTATTGAACGACACCGTCATCGTTATGAGGTTAATAGAGCATACGAGGATGATATTACAAAAGGTGGTTTAGTGATTAGTGGTGAATCACCAGACGGCCGTTTAGTCGAATTTGTTGAAGCAAAAAATCATCCATTTTTTATTGCGACACAGGCACATCCCGAATTTAAATCCCGCCCTCATAGGCCGCATCCACTATTCACAGGTCTCATCAAAGCGGCAAAAGCTAGTAAATAACACATAAAAGAGGTATAGTAATGGTGAATTTGGTTGCCATTTATCAAGCTAACCGCGCGTTTTACCGAAGATTTGTCGCAGCGATAACTAGTGAGGGCAAGTATAACCAATACAAACTTCGGCTTTGTTGATAGGTCGAACAACAAAGCGAAAAATAGGAGAATATACTATGGCTCAAGATAAAAAAACAATCTCGGACATCCATAACAAGCACAAGGAAGATATGGATGTGTGGTTGCAAACACAAAAAAACTGGCGTGCATGGGGAAGCTGGTTCAGCTGGGGAAGCCCAATTGGACTAGGAATCTTCTTTGTACTAGTAGCGTTTACTGTTTGGATATTTGTTCAAACCTTCAAGTAAGCAAGTTGTGGGATAAAAGAGCAGTTCTATTATGAGCTGCTTTTTTATTACCTCTGTTATAATTGAGCATAATGAATGATATAAAATTAGCTATTGAAAGCAGCGTCAAAGATTTATTTGACCAGGAAGTTTCAGTCGAATTAAATATGCCAGAGCCACAATTTGGTGATTTCAGTTCAAATGTTGCGTTACAGCTGTCTAAAAAACTAGGTAAAAAACCACGCGAAATTGCAGAAGAACTAACTCAAAAACTAGTTGAAAATGACAGCATTGAAAAAGTTGAAGTCGCCGGTCCTGGCTTTATCAATATTACTCTAAAAAATGATGCATTATCGAAATTAATAAATCAAAAGCCAGTCGATTCTTTGAGCGGCCAATCTTGGGTTGTAGAATATTCATGTCCAAATTATTTCAAAGAGCTACATACAGGGCACTTGTACCAAACTATTCTGGGTGATGTCATAGCAAGACTAGCAGAGCGTGCTGGAGCAATAGTGCATAGAACTAATTTTGGTGGAGATGTGGGACTGCATGTAGCAAAGTTTATCTACGGTGTCTTGCAGCAACATGGTGATGAGAGCGCGAAACTTCTCGACGACATCGACAAATCTCAGCGCCCGACCTTTATTAGCGATTTTTACGTTAGTGGTTCAAAGCAGTATGAATACGAACAGCAAGCAAAAACGGCTACAGATCAGATCAATAGGCTTGTGTATAAAATTGCTAGAGAAGGAGATTCTATTAAACACGAGACCATCCTTCTAGAGGGCAGTATTAGCGTCGGTAGCGATACAATATGTAAACTATATTTTACATGCCGCCAGTGGAGCAAGGATTATTTCGTTGATTTTTATAAACAAATTCGCGTTGATGAGTTCGAAAAATATTATCCAGAGAGCTCAACAGAAGAACTAGGTTTACAAACGGTTAATGAATATCTAGAAAAAGGTGTTTTCGCAAAATCTCAAGATGCAACTGTATTCAAAGGTGAAGATTTTGGTCTACATACCAGGGTCTTCATTACTGGCGAAGGTTTACCAACATATGAAGCAAAAGACTTAGGCCTAGTCTTGATGGAAAAATCTGACTATGACTTTAAGCATCGCGTTCTGATAACTGGTAGTGATCAAAGAGAATATATGAAAGTTGTTTGGAAAGCGCTCGATCAAATACAGCCCGGCATCGAGGCTACAATGACACACATAACAAATGGAATAATTAACTTTGGAGATGGCCAAAAGATGTCATCACGCTTAGGCAATGTTACAAGAGCCGTTGATGTGCTTAGTTCTGTGAAAGAAAAAGTGCAAAGTACTGGTGATAGTGAAGTAGATACGCAAGTAACGCTCGGGGCGATAAAATATGAATTCCTAAAACATCGCGTCGGCGGAGATATCGCATTTGATGTGAATGAGTCGGTCAGTATTTCAGGCAACTCTGGACCGTATTTACAATATGCACACGCCAGAGGCCGATCTATCTTGGAAAAATCTACCAAAACCGCCAGTGATAAAATTGGCAATAATTTAAACGATTCTGAACGTTTGTTAGTGCGAAAATTGACCGAATACATAGAGGTTATCGAAAATGCGACTCGCGAGCTAGCACCACATCATATTTGTACATATTTATATGAACTTTCCCAAGAATTTAACCGTTTTTATGAAAAAAATCATGTCATTGGTAGCGATGAGGAAGCTAACCGTCTCAGACTTGTTTCAGACTATGTTGATATATTGAAACAAGGCCTCAATGTACTGGGCATCGAAGCCCCTGAACGAGTCTAAAACTCGCATAAAATCTAATAAAATGCTATAATATTGATAATTTGTAAGGAGTTTATAGAATGATACGAAAGAAAAGTAAGACAGTTGAATTTGCGACAGCCAACAGTGCGATTGATGTCGATGCACCAAAAGGACGTCGTAAAAAAACTGTAGCCACAAAAGTAAAAGGTCATAGTGCCAAACATGCCTATGGTTTCATGGACTTTATCCGGACACAAGGCGTCGTAGGTCTCGCAGTTGGTTTAGTATTAGGTGGAGCAGTGACAATTTTAGTCAAATCATTGATTGATAACGTAGTCATGCCACCACTTGGTTTTGTACTGGGTTCAGCCGAAGGTCTAAAAGGATTAGAAATGACGATCGGCAAGACTGGTGGCAAGCAAGCAATCTTACATTACGGCGTGTTCCTCAATGACCTCGTTAATTTCATAGTAATCGCGATTGTTATATATCTCATCGTTCACATGTTAGGGTTAGACAAGCTTGATAAAAGAAAGAATTAATCAGTGGCGTCAAAGATAAAAAAGTCGGATAATGAGTGGCGTACACAGCTCAGCCCAGAACAATATAGTGTTCTGCGAAAGAAGGCTACAGAAGCTCCTTTTTCGGGTGAATATGATAATGTGTTTGATCCAGGTACTTACAAATGCGCTGCTTGTGGTGCGAAACTATTCGCTAGTAATACAAAATTTGATGCACAGTGTGGCTGGCCAAGTTTTTACGATGCAATTGATGGTAGTGTTGAATTTCACCAGGACAATTCATTCGGTGCACAGCGAACAGAAGTAACTTGTGCAAATTGTGGTGGACATTTAGGACATATATTTACGGGCGAAAAATTCGATACACCAACTGACCAGCGATATTGTATAAACTCGCTCAGCTTACAATTTACTCCAAAGAGTGATATATAATTGAACCAATGACTAAAACAGCAAAAATTTTATGGGTTGACCTAGAAATGACAGGCCTAGATCCAATCGAGGACAGGATAATGGAAGTTGCCGCAATTGCAACAGACTGGGACTTTAATGAGATCGCCACTTACGAGGCTGTGATAAAAGTTGGCCCTAGATTGGTTGAGCAACGTATGGCTTTAGAAGCGAAATTTTGGAATGAAAATCCCGAATCACGTGACTCTCTGGTAAAACAAAACCTCGATAAAGGTCGCTCTGGTAGAACAATTGAAAATGAACTACTAGGTTTTATTGCAGAGTATTTCACAGATGAAAAACCAGTATTATTAGCTGGTAATTCCATCCATCAAGACAGAAAGTTTATTGCCAATGAATGGGGTCGTCTAGATAAAAAACTACACTACCGCATGCTAGACGTCAGTGCATGGAAAGTTGTGTTCGAAGGTAAGTTTAGTAAAAAATTTGCCAAACCAGGCGAGCACAGAGCACTTGGTGATATTCGCGGTTCGATAATGGAACTAAAATATTACTTAGACAAAGTAAAAATATGACACACAAAGAAATAGAAGAATATTTACTGAGCCTACCTGATACATGGTTGGATTATCCATTTGGCAAAGATGCTGCGGTATATAAAATAGGACACAAAGAGACTGGTGGCGGCAAAATGTTTGCAATTATTGGTGAAAAATCAGACCCGTTGCGAGTGAGTCTCAAGTGTGACCCTCAACTGGCAATAACATTGCGTGAAAAATACGAGACCATCGTTCCAGGCTATCATTTGAACAAAAAACACTGGAACACAGTGATCTGTAGTGGCCAACTAAATAATCAAGAGATTTTTGACCTAGCCCGACTCAGTTACGAACTAGTTAAAAATTAATATCTTCTATCTGCTTTTTGGTATCACGTAAATGACTATCTAGGCTTTCTAGTGTTTTTCGTAATTTAAGGTCTTTACTGAGACCATGAGTTTCTGATATCAAAGCGCGCAATGAGTTTATTTTTTTTGTTAGAACATCTGCATACACAACATCTAATTTATTTTCTAGGTAGGCGTCTTCTATAGTCTTTTCAGTCGTAGCATCTGATTCAGCGATAATCACGGAATCGTCAATTTTGGCTGGTAATTTAGTACCTAGCGCTGTTTTTAAATCATTTGTATCTGTTGTCACAACCAGGTTAAAACTAGTGACAACTTTGCTAAGTTCTTGGTTCTTTAGATTTCTAGTCGTTTTTTTGTCTGAAAGCATAGTCTGCAGGTTATCGTACCTAGTTAACAGGTGTTGTACTTGCACTCCGTTGCCTTTCTGACTGCCTAGTAATAGGATAATTGCAATAATAATTGCAGCAACCAAGCCACCAACCAACAAAAGTGTCTTGCGTGAAAATCTACTACCGGAATTTTGCGGAGTAGATTGTACGTAACCATAGTTTTGATTCATAGTGATACCATTTAACCATAAACAATTACAGAGGTAAACAGTGTTATAATAGCAATATGCAAGATGCAAAAGAGGACATCCGTTCCAGGATAAATATCGAGGATGTAATAGGCGAGTATGTTCGCTTACAGCGTGCTGGCCGAAGCTTTAAAGGCCTGAGCCCCTTCAATGATGAAAAGACGCCTAGTTTTATGGTGAGTCCTGACAAGCACGTGTGGTATGATTTTTCATCAAACCAAGGTGGTGATATATATAGTTTTATCATGCAAGTTGAAGGTCTCGATTTTCGAGGTGCTATGGAATTATTGGCACGAAAGGCAGGTGTCGACCTCAGTATGTATCAGGCCGCAGACAAAGGCTTGGGTAAAAAGAAAGAACGCTTGTATGAGTTGCTAGAGGCTGCTTCGCACTACTATCAACAGACACTCGTTAAAAATCAGCATGCATTGGAATACGTTACTAAAACTCGCAAATTGAACAAGAAAGTTATCCAAGATTTTAAAATTGGCTATGCCCCAAATGCAATTGATTCAATTGTGACGTTTCTAAGGAAAAAGGGTTTCAAAGACAGTGAAATAAAAGATGCTGGCATGATGAATCGTGCCGGAAAAGATTTGTTTCGTAGCCGATTAATGCTGGCTTTGCAAGATGCTTCAGGTCAGGTGATTGGCTTTACAGGGCGACTCATTGCCAATGACCCAAAAGCTCCAAAATACCTCAATACACCCCAGACACTACTGTATGACAAATCTCGTCATGTTTACGGACTACACCTAGCAAAAGATGCAATTCGCAAGCAAGACAAGGCAGTTATTGTCGAAGGTAACGTAGATGTTATTAGCTCGCATCAAGCTGGTATTCATAATGTTGTGGCAACCGCAGGTACCGCCATGACCGAACAACATTTAAAGATTATTAAAAGGTTGAGTAGCAATATCACACTAGCTTTTGACAACGACCGAGCGGGATTGGCAGCCACAGAACGTGCAATTGAAATGAGCCAACAACTAGGCATAGAGCTCACTATTATTAGTTTGCCCGAAGAACACAAAGACCCTGATGAGCTGATACAGCACGACCCCGAGTTATGGAAAGATGCAATAAAGACTGCGAAACCTGTTGTTGACTGGGTGCTCGCAGAATACGAAAAACGCTACGATATCTCGACAGCCGAGGGCAAGCGTCACTATTCGAGCGCTGGGCTCAATATAATAGGTAAGCTTCGCGATTCTATCGAGTCAGAACACTATATGAAGATTATTGCAGATAAAACAGGCGTTAGCCTGGATGCTGTTAAAAGCAAACTCCATTCATTTAGCCAACCCGATGACCAGGTTTTAAAGAAAATTAATGTCGAGCGACCTAAAGCTACTTCAACTGAGCGAAAAAACCAAGACAAGCTACTAGCCATTGCTGTCATGGATCCAAAGGTGAGGGGGCTGTTGATAGAAATGAATCCGGATGATTTTGAAGCAGACCAACAAAAGGCACTACTGCAATATATGAAAACAATGCCGGACATCGACCTGAGCGGCGACATACCCGACTCTTTACAGGAGTTAGATACATATGTTAAAGTGTTGTTATTAAGAGCTGACGAACGTTATAAGCAGTGGGGCGAAATTGATCGCTACGATGAAACTGCAAAACTGGTTAGGCTGGTAAAAAACCAAACTCGAGAATACAAAAAACGGCAACTAAATGAGGCTTTGAAACAGGCTGAAGTAGCCGGCGACAAAAAAGCAAAAGAAAAGTTAGTAGTAGAACTTAACGAAATTATAAAGGAGTCTTAAATTGGCACAGAAAAAAGTAATAATCGCTGACGATGATGATATTCTGCAGGATAATGACCTATTAGGATTCGAAGAACCAGCACCAGATGAATTAAAAGCAGAAGAGGCGGAAGAAGAGAGTGAAGCGGTAGAGCAAACTGATTTTTCTGATGATATATCAGATGACTCAGTGCGTTTGTATCTGCGTGAAATTGGTAAAATACCACTATTAAAACCCGATGAAGAGCTGGCGCTTGCTCAAAAAGTAGTCAAAGGTGACAAAAAAGCTAAAGACAAAATGGCCGAAGCCAACATGCGTTTGGTTGTATCGATTGCAAAGCGATATTCAGGTCGTGGACTAGATTTTCTAGACCTTATTCAGGAAGGTAACACCGGTTTACTACGTGCTGTCGAGAAATTTGATCCTGACAAAGGTTTTAAATTTTCTACCTACGCTACATGGTGGATTCGCCAGGCAATTACACGTGCGATTGCTGACCAAGCTCGTGTGATTCGTATCCCTGTGCACATGGTTGAAACTATCAACAAATTGCTGCGTACACAACGTCGCATGACTCAAGAGCTAAACCGCGAACCTACTATCGAAGAACTAGCCAAAGAGCTCGATATGGAGCCAGCAAAGGTTGAGTATGTCATCAAGATTAAACAAGATATCCATAGTTTGGACGCCGGTGTAGGACGCGATGGTGAAGAAGAAGATTCAGTGCTTGGTGATTTCATCGAGGACGAAGACATGGCCAGTCCTGTTGATTCTGCTGCTGACCAACTATTAAAAGAGCAAGTCCAAGAAGTTCTAGGTAGTCTAAGCGAGCGCGAACAAAAGATACTACGTATGCGATTTGGTCTAGATGACGGCAAAAGCCACACGCTAGAGGAAGTCGGACAAGAATTTAGTGTCACTCGTGAGCGTATACGACAAATCGAAGCCAAAGCATTGGCAAAACTACGCAAGCACAAAGACGTCAAAAAACTACACGAGTACTTGAAATAGACAGTACTTTGCTTATGCTTTTTAAGCGTGCTTAAATATATGTATGTACAAATCGAGTAATTTTTACTCTAAAGGCTTTACAATTGTCGAACTTTTAATAGTTATTGTGATAATCGGCATATTAGCGGCACTCATAATAATTGGCTATAACGGCATACAAGAACGAGCTGAGTCTACGAAAGTCATAAGTAATGCAAAAGCCTTTATTAAAGGACTCAATGCACTATATACAGAAACTGGTACCATCCCGCAAGGCAGCACCACTACAGGCGGAGGTTATGGAACTTGTATAGCACCAGCAAGCGCAGTTACAGGTGGAACATGTCCAACTAGCGATAACTGGTGGGGACCTACCGCATGGGATTCTACATTAAACCAGCAGATACTTAACTACTCTGGTGTTAAAAATTTTGAACTTGGCAAATGGTGTAATAATCCAAAGGGTTCAATGTGGTATCAATCAAACTATTACGGTGATAATCGTGCCATATTACAATATTGTGTAGGTCCAAACACAGACTGCGGTATTCCAGGTGTCTTGAGCCAGCCGTACTCTGAGATGACACTAAGCGACGCAGCCTACACAACCCGTACATCTACATATACGCAATGTATGATTCAGGTTTTTAAATGGTGATTATTTACAGACAAATCATACTATAATAGATAGTATGAAGAGACTTGTTGTTATCGACGGAAAGTCCGTATTTTATCGTGGTTACTATGCGATGCCAAACCTCAGTATGCGTGACGGCACGCCAACAGGCGGCGTGTATGGTTTTGCTGCACTATCGCTCGAGGTTATCAAAACCCTCAAACCAGATTATGTTGCGGTTGCATGGGACAAGCCAAAAACTAATATTCGTCGGCGCAAAGAAATTTATCCGGACTACAAAGCTGGCCGCAAGCCAGCACCACCCGATTTTTATGCGCAAGTTCCAATCTTGCATGAGCTATTAGAGGCTTTTGGTTGGCCGTTATATGAGTTCGATGACTATGAAGCCGACGATATCATGGGTGCTTTGTCCGAGGATGCTAATAAAAAAGGTGTAGAGACTGTCTTGATTACCTCTGATTTGGACATGTTGCAATTGATAGACAAAGACACACATGTCTATGCGCTCAAAAAAGGTTTCTCGCAAATTGAACAATTCAATCTCAAATCATTCGAAGAAAAATATGGTCTCAAACAAAGCCAATTTTTAGACTTAAAATCACTACAAGGTGATAGTTCTGACAATATTCCCGGAGTGCCCGGCGTCGGAGCCAAAACAGCGACGACTCTGCTACAAAAATACGAAACACTAGATGGAATTTACGAACACATTGATGAGATTACCGGTGGAGTTCATGACAAGTTAGTTGCTGGTAAAGATAGCGCCTACATGAGTAAGGAAATCGCACGAATATGGACGGATGCTCCAATAAAATTTAACCCTAGCACTACAGACATAGACAAGCTGGATCGTGAAAAGCTACGTGAAATGCTAGAAAAGTTAGAATTCCGTAGCTTGCTAAAGAGTCTACCCGAAGGTATGCAGGGTGAACAGCGTGAAAACACTAGTTTAAAACCAGCCACAATTGCACCAATGGACGATTCGGGCAGGACAAGTATAATCATGGCCGAAAACGTAGTAATCACACCTATCGAAGACAAATTGATACTTTCACCAAACGCTGACACTGGTTATATAGTGTGTATCGACGAAGCCCCAAGTCTACTAAAAAAATCTAAAATAACTGCTTATGACAGTAAATCTATTCTCAAATCACTGCTTGATATTGGTAATGAATTACCAACAGTCCATCATGATATTCGACAAGCCAGCTTTTTACTCGATGCATCACGCGCAGTACTGAGTTTGGAGGATTTGGCGATGGTAGATTTAGCCGAAGATGACGGCAGCAAGACACTTGCAGCATTGTGGTCTATATACGAGCAGCAAACAGAAGCTTTCAAAGAACTACCTGGTGTAGAAAAAGTGGCTCATGAGATTGATTTTCCATTAGTCAATGTATTAGCTCGCATGGAGCACAAAGGCATAAAGATTGATCCAAAGTTTTTTGATGTCATGAGCAAAGATTTAGCAAAGCAACTAGCCGAAATCGAAAAACAGGCATACGAATCTGTTGGTTCCGAGTTCAATATGGCTAGTCCATCACAACTTGCTGAAGTTTTATATGATAAATTACAACTACCAACAACTAATGTTAAAAAAGGTAAAACTGGCTACTCAACAGGGGCAAAAGAGCTCGAAAAATTGCACGGACAACACCCAATTATCGAGCTCATTGAAAAACATCGTGAACTGAGCAAGTTAAAAAATACTTATGTTGATGCTCTACCTAAGCTAGCCGACGAAAATAACCGTTTGCACACAAATTTTCGCCAAGACGTCGCCGCAACTGGACGACTATCTAGCATTGACCCGAACTTGCAAAATATTCCTGTCAGAACAGAACTTGGCCGAAAGATTCGCCAAGGATTTATTACTGACAAAGGCTACGTATTTGTCAGTGCCGATTATTCGCAGTTTGAGCTACGCCTGGCAGCGGTTCTCAGTGGAGACAAAGCCATGATTGATGCTTTTAATAACGATGACGACATTCACGTGCTGACAGCTGCTTCGATAGCAGGCGTAGAACCTCGTGAGGTGACAAAAGAAATGCGTTATCGGGCGAAAGCTGTAAATTTTGGCATACTATACGGACAAGGCTCGCATGGTTTGGCAGTAGGTACCGGCATGACTTTTGGCGAAGCTAAAGATTTTATCGAAAAGTATTTTGAACTCAGACCAAAGCTCAAAGGCTATATGGATAGTTTACGTGATAAAGCTCACAATGATGGATTTGTAGAAACACTACTAGGCCGCCGCCGCCCTACACCAGATGTAAAATCATCTAACTTTATAGTTCGCCAGGCCGCCGAACGTGCTGCTACAAATATGCCAATTCAAGGCACAGCAGCAGACCTGACAAAAATGGCAATGCTGCAGGTAGAGGAAAAGCTTGAGGGTGGACTTGGGTTTCAACTGTTACAAATACATGACAGTATATTAGTTGTAACATTAGAAAAAGATGCTGAAAAAGTTGGCAACATACTCAAAGAAACTATGGAAAATGTTTACCCAAATCTTGGCGTTAAACTAAAGGTAGATGTCAGTATTGGTTCAGATTGGGGCAAAGTATAAATGCAAATTAAAATAAAAAAACTACATCCTCAGGCAGAAATTCCTAAGTATCATACAGAGGATTCTGCAGGTGTCGATATAGCTGCTGCGATTGATGAGCCAATTGTTATAAAGCCGTTAGAAAGAAAGTTGGTACCTGCTGGTTTTGCGATAGAGATTCCAAAGGGATATGAAATACAAATTAGGGCTCGCAGTGGATTGAGCCTAAAGCATGGCATTACAGCGGCAAATGGTGTAGGCACTGTTGACGCAGATTTTCGCGGTGAAATATGTGCAATATTAGTTAATCTTAGTAACCAAGATTTCACGGTTGAGCCAGGTATGAGGGTTGCACAAATGGTGTTGTCTAAATTCGAGACTATTGAATGGAACGAAATAGATACGCTTGGTGATACAACAAGGGGAAAGAGTGGTTATGGCAGCACCGGGCATTAAAGCTATTATTTTTGATTGTTTTGGGGTGCTATACCTCGGGGCACACAGGGCACTAGAAGAGCGTTGGCCACAGTATTCAGAAGAGCTCAATAACCTCAGTTATCAACTAGATTATGGTTTCATAGAAAAAGATGAATTTCTGCAAAAATCAGGCGAAGTTGTGGGGCAGTCAGCAGAAAAAATAAACGATATATTGGAAAGTGAACACAATTTAAACTCTCCACTGATAACTTATATTGAGCAGCAGTTAAAACCCCATTACAAAATCGGCATAATTAGTAATATCGGTCGTGGTTGGATGCAGAACATGTTTGATGAATATCTATTAGATAATGTTTTTGACTCCGTTATTCAAAGTGGTGATGAAGGTGTGACGAAACCTCATCCGCAAATATATGAACTATGTGCAGAACGCTTGGGCCTAGAACCAGAACAGTGTATATTCATTGATGATTTACCCGAGAATATTGCTGGTGCCGATGCTGCTGGTATGCAAGGTCTTGTATATGGCAATTTATATGATCTCAAAAAAGAACTACCTGAACTGTTAAAATAATAGTATGCCGGAATTACCAGAAGTCGAGACAGTGCGCGTAGGATTAAACCGTCTTGTAGTTGGTAAAAAAGTTTTAACAGTTTTAAATGACTGGCCAAAAAGCTTTCCCAATAGTCAGAGTGATGTTAATCAGTTCTTGGTTAGCAGTAAAATAACTAATGTCCGTCGTAGGGCAAAGGTTTTGATAATTGATTTAGATACTAGTTATAGCTTGGTAATACATCTCAAGATGACTGGACAGTTAGTCTATAGAGGTGATGAAAACTTTGGCGCAGGACATCCAAACGACAGCCTAATAGGTAATTTACCTGACAAATCTACGAGGGTTGAAGTAACATTTACTGATACATCAAAACTTTTCTTTAACGACCAGCGCAAATTTGGCTGGATGAGGCTACTACCAACAATTGAAGTGCCAAATATAGACTTTATGCGCCGTGTCGGCCCAGAGCCATTAGAGCCAGAATTTACGGCTGGTATATTATATGAACGGTTACAGCGACGCAAAAACAGCTCTATAAAGGCAGCCCTGCTTGACCAGACTGTTTTAGCAGGTATTGGCAATATTTATGCAGATGAGAGCTTGTGGGGCGCTAAAATACATCCTGAGGCCAAGGTTGGCCGACTAAATAAACCACAAATTAAAAAACTATATACTGAGATAGTGACTGTTCTAAGATTATCAATTGAAAAAGGTGGTAGCACTGACCGAAACTATGTAAATGCCGAAGGTAAAAAAGGCAGTTATATTGAGTTTGCAAAAGTTTTCCGTCGCGAAAACTTACCTTGTCCAAGATGCAGTACAAAAATTATCAAAATACGCGTTGCTGGCCGTGGTACACACCTATGTCCGAAAGAACAGGTGATAAAAAATGATTAGCTTATTGTACGGCGAAAATGATTTTGAGCTCAAAAATTACCTCAAAAAAATAATCAACGATTTTTCTGACAAAAACGCTATCGAAAAAATTGATGGCAACGACATAGTTGCCGATAATTTAGCTGACCTGTTATCCGGTATGAGCCTGTTTTCGACTAGCAGATTGATAGTTATATATGACGCAAGTCAAAATAAAGAGGTTTGGGAAAAGATGCTAGATTATATTGACACTGAAACTCAGTTAATTTTAGTAGAACCTAACCCTGATAAACGTACCAAGACATTCAAACAACTGCAAAAAAGTACCGAGGTAAAAGAATTTAAAAATCTAAACGAAAATGAAGCAAAAAATTGGCTATTGAACGAGGCAAAAAATAGAATTGTAGATTTATCACCTGCATTAGCAGAAAAAGTTGTAGCTAGAGCAGGCGTGGATCAGTGGAAGCTACATTTTGCACTGCAAAAACTGGTAAATGTAGCCGAAATAAACGAACAATCAATAAACGAACAAATTGAGCCATCAGCTCAATCAAATGTATTTGCGTTGATTGATGCCAGTTTACAAAAATCACCAAGAAAAGTTCATGAAATGGTTGATGACGTGAGCCAAAACGAAGACCCATACTTCTTTTTTGGACTATTATCTAGTCAGATATTCCAACTAGTGACATTGAGCGTTAGTGATAAAAAACCTGCAGAAGTAGCAGCTGATTTGGGTGTTCATCCATATCCCTTGCAAAAATTATCTAGTATTTCTAGACAATTAAACAGAGGCGATTTAAAAAATATTTCGTCAATAATAGCGCAGTGTGATGATCAGATAAAACGCTCCGGTGCGGAGCCATGGCTACTGATAGAGCAAGCTCTAGTAAAGATAGCTAACAGGTAATTAGGCTTTTTTGGCTGTTTTTTTAGCAGCAGGTTTCTTTGCCGCTGGCTTTTTAGCAACTACTTTTTTAACAGGAGCTTTCTTTGCAGCTTTTTTGGCTCCGGTAGCTAGTTTTACGCCAGCAGCTTTTGCTTCTTTTGCTAGTTGAGCTTTGCGGCGAGATGCAGTATTAATTTTTAACAAGTTCTTTTTAACTGCTTTATCGTATTCGCTTTGGGCAGCAGATAAGGTAGTAGCGCTAGGTTTTGCACGAAATGCTTTAGTAGCGGCTTTAATATCATTTTTTAAAATAACATTACGAGCGCGTTGTTTTGCATTTTGACGCATACGTTTGATAGCAGATTTGATGATTGGCATATTGTTCTATTAGCTCCTTTGGCGGTTTATAGAGATTTTTTAAAAGTTTCAAGAGTTTACTATAGCGCCTCAGAGGTGTTTTGTAAAGTATTAACTGGTTTGTTGACCTGGAATCTTGAACTGATCAGGAATATTTGCAGGTGCGGGCACTGTTTGAGGCGGTGGTATTGGTGTAGGAGCTTTGTTTTGCGTGCTTTGTGTCGGCATCGCAGGTGGTAATGGTGGCAAGCTAGAGAAATCAGGTAATGGTGGTGGGGGTACAGGAGGTAAACTAGGCACACCTATCTGGTGTGCACCTACACCAGCTTCAATATCTGATAGTGTTCCACCCATTTTAGGCTCGTTGTTTGTGACTTGTATATCCATAACCGTAGGTGTGGGGGCTTGGGCAGGTGTTTCTGCAAATGTAATTTCGGGTTCGATGTTTTTACCCCTAGTAGAAGGTGCAGCATCATGGCTTAAAATAGTTCGATTACGATTAGCTTCTTCTTCGTGCTTTTTGTCTTCAGCAACGTCCTGAACTGTAGAATTCAAGGCACCACCCATAGTAGGCTCTTCTAGATTAGGGTCGCTCCACATTCCCGACGGTTTACTGTGGCCTATCAAGGGACTTTTTGGCTTTTCAACTTTTTGTTCACTAGCTGATTCTAGCTCCGCATGTAAAATTTCTGTATTTTTTTCTTCATTTGTAGCACCTAATTTTTCTAACGCTGCGTCTAGCGCCTCTGCACCATCCGGCTTACTTTTATCTTTAGATTCTGGTGTAGAAGGTGCTTCTACGGCGGGTAGCTGTGGGCTAGTATCTTCAACTTCTTTTTTATCGTGTTCAATCTGTATTTGACCTAAAGCTTCACCGTCTGGTTTTGCCTCATTTTCACGGATTTTACCTGACTTTCCTTCGTCGAGTTTGACCGCTCCATCTTCTTGAGTTGTACCGGCAACGGAAATCTCTGATGCACTCTCTAGTTTAGAGGCGATGAGTTGCTGGTTGGCGCCAGCTGCCATTAACTGGGCAGCAATTGTCATGGATTTGCTACTGGTTTGGTTGTTCGAGAACCTGTCTGTTGCTGCGACAATACCAGTCAGTAAAGCTGTGGCTATTTGTTCATCTAACACATTGTCTTTGAATGATTCACCAAGCGTAACTAACATTTCACTCAAACTACTGGCGTTTTCATCACGCCAATCAATAGAGCCTAGGTTGCTAGTTTTGTTTTGTGCATTTATGGTGGCGACTGTTGCGTCGTGCAATATTTTGCCGTGCGCACTGATTGCTTCGTCTAGCACGTCTTGACTCTCAACCCCAAGGGCCAAGACTAACTCGACATTAAAGTCACCATGTGTAAATTCTAAATCTTCTTGTGAAATATTTGTTCTATATGGGGTGATAAATATTCGCACAACATCACCCTCAATTTTGTAGCGCAAGCGGTCGGCTTTTTCCTTGTCAATCGCAATGATGAAATCTCGCAGCGAATCAACATTATTCTCTAGCGTTTTGTCTGGTTCCAAAAACTCTATTGCAGGGGGGATAGCACCGGAAAAAACAGCAGTAGCATGCTTGTCCATCTTGTTGAGCATCAGCGTTAAACCCAAAGCAGCCGAAAGTTCATCCACAGTAGGGTTCTTGCTAACTGTTACCAATATGTTAGAGACTTCCTTTATACGTTCGGAAATCTGCTGTTTTAAATCTGGTGAACCTTTGTCTTCTTTATCCATTTTTTTATACTTTTTATTTTTTACAATATTTCACCTTAAACTTTAGCATGAACGTTTTCAAATCGTCAACTGTTTTCGTACTCTTTATGTACAATGGATGATGAAATGATAGAAAACGGCATAATTTTGATTGATAAACCTGCAAATATGAGCAGTTTTGGCGTAGTAGCTCGAATTCGCCGACAACTAACCCAACATTTTGGTCGCAAGATGAAAGTTGGGCATACCGGGACACTCGATCCATTTGCGACTGGACTAATGATTTTGGTAGTCGGCGTCGAGTGTAAAAATGCCGAAAAATATTCAAAATTAGACAAAACGTATGAGGCAACAATTGTCCTGGGAAAAACTAGTACGACTGGCGATCCAGAGGGTGAGGTTACAAGTGTTTCGAACAAAAAAATTACTCGGGCAGAAATTGAAAGTATATTACCTCAATTTATGGGGGAAATAACTCAAACTCCACCAGCTTTTAGCGCAATTAAAATTAATGGTCAACGAGCTTATAAATTGGCGCGAGAAGGTAAAAAGGTTGATATTCCACCTAGAAAAGTGACTATCTACTCACTTGAACTAATGAGCTATAAATATCCATACTTGCAGATAAAAACACACGTCTCTAGCGGTACATATATTCGTACGTTAGCTCAGGATATTGGTGAAAAGTTAGGCACGGGTGCATATTGCAGTGAGCTGCGACGAACAGTTATTGACAAATATACAATCGAAAATGCGACACATTTAACTGATTGAGGTATAATAAATTTACTCACATATTGCTGTTTCATCAATCAATACCTGGGGAGGTAGCTGTGAGGTTTATCGAATGGGCACGTGAGCTGATTCTCGAAATTCGTGAGTTTGCTCGCAAAGACAAGGAGCTCATATGAAGTTCTGGAGACGCGCCGGAAAGTTCATCGGCAAGATGCTCGAAGGGCTGGGCAAGTCAGGACACCACGGTAGTTTTGGGATGTAGCGTAGGCAGGATGTCTACCAATTTCATTAACTACCAACATTAGCCCGCTTTTGACATGAAGTCAGAGGCGGGTTTTCTACATCCAAGGTGTTGCAATGCGTTCTATCATCTGTTATAGTCATACCCTAATGATTACTAAAGACAACAAATCTACAGCAATTAAATCTACACAGACCCACAAGGACGATGTAGGTTCACCTCAAGCACAAGTCGCTGTGCTGACTGCTCGTATCAAAGAAATTACAGAGCATTTGCAGACTAATAAGAAAGATCACATGGCTCGCCGTGGTCTGATACAGATGGTTGGCCAACGTAAGCGTCTACTAAAATACGTCGAACGAAAAGATTTCGAAGGTTACCGCAAGCTTGTAGCTACCCTCGGCCTGCGCAAATAATTTATAATTTGTGCTACAATTAATCTGTTATTAACCGCACTATGAGCGTCGTAAGTGGTGGATGTTGATTTAAGTCTTAGAACAACACCCGTTACTTATCGCTAAAAATGTGCGAGAAGGAGTTATTAAATATGCCAACAATCAACCCGTTTGGTAAAGACCTTGTCATAGTCGAGCGCGAGCTGGCTGGCAAAACACTAAAATTAGAAGTAAACCGTGTTGGTTTCCGAACCAGCGGTAGTGTACTGGTCAGCTACGGCGACACGGTAGTACTAGGTTCTGCCCAAGTTGGCAGAAAACCAATCAGCGGAATGGATTACTTTCCGCTGTCAATTGATTACGAAGAAAAATTTTATGCATCGGGTAAAATTTCTGGTTCACGATTTATCAAGCGCGAAGGTCGCCCTAGCGATGAAGCAATTTTGATTGGCCGTTTAATTGACCGACCAATTCGTCCATTGTTTCCAAAAGGCTACCGTCAGGAAGTTCAGACAGTAGCAACAGTTCTGTCTATGGACCCAGCTTTTCGCCCCGATGTTATCGGTATGATTGCAGCATCAACAGCACTAGGCCTCACAGGTGCGCCATTTGAGGGCCCAGTTGCTGGCCTACGTGTTGCATATGTAAAAGGTGAGTTCAAAGCTTTTGCGACACACGAAGAAATCGCCGAGAGCGAAATTGACCTCGTTGTTGCTGGTACAGAGAAAGCAATTATCATGGTTGAAGCCGGCGCAAAAGAAGCCAGCGAGGAACTAATTGGTGATGCATTAGCATGGGCACATGAGGCCATGCAACCTGCAATCGAAGCTCAAAAAGAACTAATTGAAAAAATTTCCCCTGCGAAGTTGGAATACGAATTAGTATTGCCGAACGAACAAATACAAGCAGATGTTAATAGTTGGGTCGAAGGTAAACTAGGTAAGAATCTACACCTTCCATATCCTGAGCGAAATGACCTTATTACAGAACTAAAGGCTAGTTTCCACGATGATATGGCTGAAAAACATGGTGAAGAATATGATGATTTACACCGTGAATATGATGAAGCGTTTACCAAAGCTTTGCACGAAGATGTACGCAAGCATATCGTTGACAGCCAAACTCGACCAGACGGTCGCAAGTTAGACGACATTCGAACACTCAGTAGTGAGATTGGTATTTTACCTCGTGCTCACGGATCGTCACTATTTACACGCGGCATGACTCAAGGCTTGAACGTTGTGACGCTCGCACCTCTGTCATATTCACAAGTTGTTGATACTATGGAACAAAATGATGGCGAACGAAGTTATATGCACCATTACAATGCGCCAGGCTATACAGTTGGTGAAGTTCAGCGTATGCGTGGCGTCGGACGACGTGAAATTGGCCACGGATACTTGGCTGAACGAGCACTTCTGCCAGTACTACCTAGTGCCGAAGAATTTCCATACGCTATTCGTTCAGTGACTGAAATTATGAGTCAAAACGGTTCAACATCTATGGCTGCGACTTGCAGTAGTTGTCTGGCTCTGATGGATGCTGGTGTGCCAATCAAAAAACCAGTTTCGGGTATTGCAATGGGTCTGATGTTAGACGGCGATACTCCGTACGTATTATCAGACATTGCAGATGCAGAAGATTTTGCAGGGGACATGGACTTCAAGGTAGCTGGTACTGAAAAAGGCATCACAGCCTTGCAGATGGATATGAAAGTACACGGCTTGCCAGTAGAAATACTACGTGAAGCCCTGGCAAAAGGTAAAATAGGCCGAGCCAAAATTTTGGCACATATGGTTGAAACTATTGCCCAGCCACGCGAAAAGCTCAGCCCATATGCACCTAGAATCGAAAAGATAAAGATCAATCCTGAAAAGATTGGTGCAATCATTGGCAAAGGTGGTGAGATGATTAACAAAATTACTAGTGAAACTGGTGCAGAAATCGACATCAAGGACGATGGTTTAGTCACAGTTGCTGCTGTCGATACTAGTTCTATCGAAAAGGCCCTAGAGTGGATAAAGTCTCTAACAGTTGAGCCAGAAGTTGGCACAATTTACGAAGGTACAGTCGCAACCATCAAAGATTTCGGTGCATTTGTGACTATCATGCCTGGTATTGATGGTATGGTACACATCAGTCAAATCGCTGACCATCGTGTGGAAAAAGTCGAAGATGAGCTAAAAGAGGGTCAGACAGTCAAGGTGAAGCTCATTGCAATCGACGACCGTGGTCGCCTCAGCCTCTCTATAAAAGACGCTAAATAAAACACTAAGAGACCTTTACTTGACTTTATACATATTTATATGTATAATACAGTTATATGTCTAAGATTAATAGCGTTACTGAATATTTGGGTATAACACCAGCCAAAGCTGGTATTTCACCGGAAACTCCAGTTGATAAACTGAATCGTGAAATAAAATACGATAAAATACAGTCAACAGTTAGCCTTGGTGCAATTGCATGTTACGGTGTATTTCTTGAGCAATTTATGGAAAATACACCGGAATACTCAGGAGATATTAAACTCCTGGCAATAGGTGGCACCGCACTATTAGTTGGTGATCGTATTCGCGATATTGCAAAAAGAACTAAACGAACCAAGAAAAATTTACAAGAGATCAAGCAAATACAAGCGCAGGACAGCGTAGAATCTTCGCTAGAAGAAGCTTAAACTAAATCTTAAAACTTGCATTTTGAACACATTTTTGCTACTATGTAGTTACTTTAGTAATTCTCTTGTATATCAAACACCGTTTAAGGAAATCGGTCCACCAAAAATAAGGATGACTCAAGACAAAGAACTACGTCTCAAGCAAATTGCGGCAGATATCAAAAAAAACAATGTCTGCCCAGATTTGGCTGTGACAGCCACGAACCTAGTACTAGGTGACGGTAACTCGAACGCTGATATTGTATTTATCGGCGAAGCACCGGGTAAAAACGAAGACGAGCAAGGTCTACCCTTTGTAGGCGCTGCCGGCAAGTTTTTGAACGAGATGCTCGCGAGTATCGGACTGGATAGGGGCGATGTGTATATAACAAACATAGTTAAGTACCGTCCGCCGAACAATCGAGATCCACTGCCCGAGGAAAAAAAGGCTTTTTGGCCGTACTTGGTACAGCAAATTGAAGTGATTGAACCCAAAATTATAGTCACATTGGGTCGACACAGCATGGAATACTTTTTGCCTGATCAAAAGATTAGCTTGATTCATGGTGAACCAAAACGAATCAATTTCGGTCAGGGAAAAGTTGTCATTTTACCTCTATATCACCCTGCGGCAGCGCTATATAACGGCAGTATGCGTGACACATTACTAGAGGATTTCGGCAAAATTCCAGCAATTATAAAGAAAATTAATCAAGATAAATCCTAACGAAAGGATAATAAAAATTATGGGCGGAAGAAAATTACAAAACCCCCAAGGTGACGACCTATCAAAACGTAACAACAATAATAACCAAAAACGACGTGAGCAGAACACAGTTCTAGCTAAGACTCAGACTCGTCGCGGCGAAGTACAACGTGCTAGCCGCCGAATGAGCGATAACGTCAATAAACAATCGTCTCAGCACATCATTAACGTGCCAGTGAACAAATCACTATTTAACGGTTACGACGGGCAACAATTTA
Source organism: Candidatus Saccharimonadota bacterium (assembly GCA_030645815.1). Classification (GTDB taxonomy): domain Bacteria; phylum Patescibacteriota; class Saccharimonadia; order Saccharimonadales; family Saccharimonadaceae; genus JACPYF01. The sequence continues at coordinate 16,059 of JAUSMW010000130.1, read as the reverse complement.
GCCTCAGCGGCCAAAAGCGTCAACCTCGTGACAATAGCGGCGGTAAAAAACTACGTATCGTACCACTAGGTGGTTTGGGCGAAATGGGTATCGGAAAAAACATGATGGCTATCGAGTATGGCAACGAAATTGTCGTCATCGACATGGGCTTTTTATTTCCAGGTGCTGACTATCCAGGTATCAACTATATTGTGCCAGATATCTCATACCTCGAGGAAAACAAGCATAAAATCAAAGCACACGTCTTTACACACGGTCACCTAGACCACATTGGTGCAACGCGTCATTTGATTCACCGCATACCTGCACCAGTTTATGGTACAAAGTTCACGCTAGGTATGATTGCCAAAAATATGGACGAAGCAACGAGCGGTTATAAACCCGAATATCACGAGCTGAACCCAGAAGCGCACGACCGCATACAACTCAGCGAAAACTTTAGCGTAGAGTTAGTTCGAGTCAACCACTCGATTCCTGACTCTGCGGCAGTCGTTATTCGTACACCACTAGGTGTAATCATCGACACAGGTGACTGGCGTTTCGAAGACGAACCAGTTGATGGTAAAAAATTCGACCTAGAACGTTTAACAGAGATTGCTACCAAAGAAGGCATTTTGATGCTGCTCAACGAGTCTACCAACTGTGAATCAGAAGGTACGCACACTCATAGCGAACAAGATATTCAGCAATCATTCGGTCAAGTTATGGAGAAATACCAAAACAACCGTCTAATCATTAGTTGTTTCTCATCTCAGATTCACCGCATACAATTATTACTCGACGAAGCCAAAAAGCACGATCGCAAAGTCGCATTTGCGGGCTACAGTATGATTCAAAACCTAGAGCTTTCTATAAAGACCGGTACTATTCGTATACCAAAAGACGTTGTGGTCAAGATGGAAGACTTAGTGCGTATGCCTGATGGCAAAGTTACTATTATATGTACTGGTTCTCAGGGTGAATTCAACGCCGTACTGAACCGTATGGCTAGTGGTGCTCACAAACACATCAAGATTAAAAACAGCGACGTCATCGTATTTAGCTCAAACCCAATTCCGGGTAACGAAAAATACGTTGTTCGTACAGTCGATGGTCTGATGCGTGAAGGTAGTGATGTTATTCAAAACAGCAAATCTCACCTCACTGGTGTTGGACCGCTACACCTCAGTGGTCATGGCTACTATGATGACCATGTAAAGCTTATCAATGCATTGAACCCAACATACTACATGCCGATTCACGGCGAGTTCCATATGTTAGTTCACAATGCCGAGCTAGCTGAACAAGAATGTGGCATTCCGCGTGCAAACATATTTGTATCTGACAGCGGTGATATCATCGAAATTGACTCTGACAAAAAAGCTAAAAAAGCAGGACGTATACAAGTTGGTGGAGTCATGTACGACGATAGTGGAGCAGAAGTTTCCGAAGTTGTTCTAAAAGACCGTATACACATGGCGAACGAAGGTATGTTTGTCGTAGTGCTTACAATCTCACGCCGCGGTGGACGCTTGCTCACTAGCCCTGACATCATTTCACGTGGCTTTATATACCTGCGTGATAGCGAAGAATTGATGGGCAAGATTCGTCAGTACATCAAGCAAAAGGTTTCTCGTAGCTTTAACGGCCGCAAGGTTGACCTCGATGTGTTTAAAAAAGAAATCCGTGACGAAATCACACACATTCTATATGACGAAACTCGTCGTACGCCAATTGTGATTCCTGTGATTAACGAGATTAATGGTGATTCGCCATCTCAGCGTCAACCGAATCAAAACCGACCCCAGCCGAATCGTCCACAGCAGCCAACAGAACCAGTAGTACCAAAAGTACCAACTAGTGAAGTACCGCCAGCGAACAACGAACGCCTGAGCGTTCACAACCAACCTGAAGTTTACGAGCCGTAAATAAATCTCGGCCCTTGCTTTTTGTAGTGTTTTTTGCTACAATATACTAATACAAAACAGCGTATAATACATAACAGGTATGGCAAAGAAAAGAAAAACAATCAAAAAATCTAAAAAAACAACTCCGCAGCACATCCTGCCGACTGGCTTTTGGGCGCAAGTAATAGGGGTTGTATTGATTGTTGTCTCACTCTTGCTGGTAGTTGCAATGTTCAATGCTGGCGGCCCGATACTCGATGTTATTTTTAAAGCTAGTCTCATTACAATTGGTTGGACGACGTATATATTGCCAGTTTTATTAGTGCTCGTTTCAATAGAAATATTTCGTGCCGAAGAAAACAAGCTATCAGTTGTGGTGCCCATAGCAACGGTGTTACTAGTCCTATGGCTGGCAGGGTTCTTACAACTTTTCGCTGGTGACCCAAAAAACCTCGACCATGCCATAGAGGGTAGTGGCGGTGGTTACTTTGGCTGGCTACTTAATCAAGCATTACTATCTATGTTGTCTGTGCCAATTGCAGGTTTCGTACTCATTGTTTTATCAGTTATTACAACCTTATTTGTACTACGCATTAGTCCAAAAGCATTGTTTGACCTCATCAAAAAATTATTCGAACGTGAAGAAGATGGTGAAAACCGCAAACTCAGTAGTCTTATACGCAAGAATAACGGAGATGAAATCAAAGGCGAAGCACCTGGTAAATCTGCTGGTCAAATTAAACTGAACGAAGGCGTGCCGACACTACAGTTTGATGATGACAAAAAGAACGGCAAGCTATCGAGCTTAAAAGGCAGCGTGAATCGTGACAAAGCTGCCGAAGAGCAATCAGCATTAACGACATTTACCGACCCAAACTGGCAAGCACCAAGCCTTGACCTACTAGAGAAAAAGCAAAGCCCAGCTGATGCTGGTGATGTGCAGCATAACTCACAGGTGATTCACGACACTTTGGCTGAATTTAACATCAACGTCGAAATGGAAAATGCCAACATTGGTCCAAAGGTGACTCAATATACATTGAAACCACCTAGCGGCGTGAAATTAACCAGGATTACTCAGTTAGAGACTAATATTGCACTGAATCTAGCTGCGCAAAGTCTCCGTATGGAAGCTCCAATCCCGGGTCAAAAAGCTGTCGGTATCGAGGTACCAAACCGCAAAGCAGCTGATGTACGTATTCATGGCATTTTGGATTCCGAGCAGTGGCGTTCGCTGCGTGAACCACTTGGGTTTACGATTGGGCGTGATATCGCAGGCGATGCAGTTGTTGGCGAGCTTAATAAGATGCCACACCTTTTGATTGCTGGTCAGACCGGTTCCGGTAAGTCCGTCATGATCAACACGCTGTTGACTAGCTTGTTATACCGAAACAGCCCTAGTGACATGAAACTAATCTTGGTTGATCCAAAACAAGTTGAAATGGCGCCATACGCTGATATTCCACACCTACTAGCACCAATTATTACAAAGCCCGAAGAATGTATATCAGCGCTCAAATGGGCAGTTAACGAGATGGAACGACGCTATAATTTGCTAGCCGAAGAAAAACTGCGTGATATCAAAAGCTATAACCAAAAGAAAAAAGACGAAGGTATGCCATATATCGTTATTGTGATCGATGAGTTGGCAGATTTGATGATGATCGCAGCACGTGATGTCGAAGCTCTAATTGTGCGTTTAGCACAAAAGGCTAGGGCAGTTGGTATTCACTTGGTACTAGCCACACAGCGTCCGAGTGTTGATGTTATCACCGGTCTGATCAAGGCCAATGTACCAGCTCGTATTGCCTTTACGGTGGCCTCTCAGGTAGATTCACGAACTATTTTAGACCAAGTAGGAGCGGAAAAGTTACTAGGTCAGGGTGACATGTTGTTACTAACGCCAGACATGAGCAAGCCAAAACGTATCCAGGGTGCATGGGTGATAGACGAAGAAGTCCAAAAAGTAACCGACCATATGCGTATGCAGCGTGAGCCACAATACGACGAAGAGATTACAAAGCAGCCAGTCCAACTCAGCGGCAAGGGTGGTGTAGTTATGGATATGGACGGTGCTGGTGATGATGATTTATATCGCGATGCCTTGCAGGTTGTCATAGATAGCGGCAAAGCCTCAGCTAGTTTACTGCAACGTCGTCTACGCGTTGGCTATGCCCGCGCAGCACGTTTGATTGAAACTATGGAAGACCAAGGTGCCATAGGGCCCGCAGACGGAGCACGACCACGCGAAGTACTTATTTCTAGCCTCGATGACGTTGGTCTAGGCGACGACGAAGCCTAAATATACGACAATACTATATTGACTTTTTAACATACTTATGCTAATATTTAAATATAAAGTTAGTAAAAACAAACAGAAAGAAAAAGTCATGGTCCGATCATTCCAAGAAACACTAGATGAATCAAACGTTAGCAACGACGATAAAATCGGTGACAATCCTCAAGCGGCCTTAGAGGTAGTTCGTGCTATAGGCAAAGAACAATTTGATAATACTCACGCTGACCGACAAAAAGTAGTAAATACTAAATTCGAACACCAAGAAACGCTAGACGATGCCGCACGTGAAGCATCAAGAGTAGGTATTCGAGGGTTGTTTAGAAAAGTTATTGGTGCCGGCAAGCCTGTTTCAGAATTTCAGCCTCCTGTTGATAATGTTGTTGATATATCTAGCGCCCCTCATGGTGACCAGTTTGAAATCCCTGGTCAGCACAAAAAAGATATAGCTGCATAAGCTAATTCTTATACCCCTAAAGCCACCCCTTGTCGGGTGGTCTTTTTTTTGGTATAATTACCTCTGTAATAAAACTTCAGCTCGACCTACACAGCCGAGCATCCATAGAAAGGATTCCAAGGGAGTATCATGAAAGAATACGAACTAACTGTTCTAATCCATCCAGATTTAGAGATGGACATAGAAAAACCGCTGAAAAAGATTCGCGGAATCATTACCGATAACGGTGGTGAAATTATCAAAGAAACTAGCTGGGGCAAAAAGAAACTAGCATATAAAATCCGCAAAGAGGACTTTGCTGTCTATGTGTATTTTGACCTCAAACTACCGGCACCTGCACTCGCAAAACTATCTAGCGTGTTTAATATCACTGACGAACTACTTCGCTACTTAATTGTCAGTACTGATGAGAAAACCAAGGCTAAAATAGCTGAAGCTCGCGAACGCGCAGCGAAAAGTGATTCAAAGGAGGAAGAGAACGATGGCTAAATCAATTAACCAAGTAATCATTATGGGTCGCTTAACCCGTGATCCTGAAATGCGAACCACACCTACAGGCAAGACAGTAACTAGCTTTAGTCTAGCCGTTGATCGCCAAGGTAGCGATGACACTGCTGACTTTTTCGATATCACTGCATGGGAAAAACTAGGCGAACTAGTTAATCAGTACCTTTCAAAAGGTCGTCGTTGCCTAGTACAAGGCCGATTACGCCAGGAAAGCTGGGACGACAAAGAATCAGGCAAGAAACGCTCACGCGTAGCAGTTGTTGCTAGCGACGTTACTTTCCTAGATGGTCCTAGCGGTGATGAAGGTGGTAGCTCAGCTGCTCCAAAATCTTCAAACTCTAGCTCAAAGAAAAATGATGATGTCGTGATAGAAGACACCGACGACAAACCTATCGATCTATCAGAAATACCATTTTAGGAGAAATTTATGGCTTATAAAAAATCACGATCAAACACACCTAGTTATTTCGACTACAAAGACCCAAAAACTTTGCAACGTTTCGTTAATATCTATGGTCAAATTGAACCAATCAGCAAAACTAACCTCAGCGCCAAACAACAGCGTCAGTTAGCTCGCGAAATCAAACGTGCTCGCCACTTGGCCCTCATGCCATTTGCTGTTAGTGCATAGGAGCCCTACATGTACGGTCCAACAGATCTAAAAAAGGGTACAGTTGTACAAATCGATAACAAGCCATTCAAGGTTATTGATTACAATCAAAAAGTTTTAGGCCGTGGCGGCAGTATCGTCAATGTGCGTCTGAAAAACTTGATTGATGGCGGGGTAATCCCAAAAACTTTCAAAGGTGCTGACAAAATAGAACCAGCAGATGTGAACAACCAAAAGGTTCAATATTTGTATACTGATGGCAACGAATTTCATTTTATGAACCCTGAAAGCTTCGAGCAATTTGCACTAAACGCAGATTTGGTCGAGGACGCTGCACCGTATCTAAAAGAGGGCGATGAGTTAGATTTACAGTTTTTCGGCGAACGTGTTATCAATGTTGATTTACCAAAAAACCTTTATCTAACAGTCACCTACACCGAAAATGTAGTTAAAGGGGACACTACTAGCAATGTTCTAAAAGATGCTCAGACTGAAACAGGTCTCACGGTTAAGGTTCCAGCATTTATAAAGACCGACGACGTCATCAAAGTAGATACTCGTACTGGTGAATACCTAGAGCGCAAAAAAGATTAGTATGGCAGCTGAAAAACTAATAGTTTCAACCCTCGAACCTGTAGAAGTCGGCGATACATTTCCTAGTCTTCCTTTGCACGTGACATTAATGCCATGGTTTAAAATTGAAGATAAAAATGTCAGGGAGCTTCAGGGATATCTCCGTACGATTGCTAGAAAACACCAAAAACTAGACCTAATAGGTCAAGATGAGGCAATGTTTGGTTCAGACCATGATGTCAGAGTACGTATACTTGCAAATGAGGTACTGCAGCTAGTCCATAATGATATTTTGCTGGCTATGAAATGGTCTCAGGCTCGTTGTGATTCAGAATATATAGATACACACTATTCACCACATGTCAGTTTCGTAGGTAACGACAGTCTACCTAAAGGTGAAATAAAAGAAGTTACCGCTATGCAGTTAATTGATAGAGATCCAGAAACACGCACTAGGAAAGTTGAGAAAATCTTTGGGTTTGGTGTTCCGTTAAAATCTAGTATCAAAGACTAAGATATACTTGAGATATGAAAACTCGCCTCGATCAAAAAATAGTAGAAAAAGGACTTGTGGTATCTCGTTCACAGGCCGAAAGTTTCGTGCGGCTAGGTAAAGTTACTGTCGATGGAAAAATAGTTGAAAAGCCAGGCTTTTTTGTGACAGATGATGCCAAATTAAAGGTCAATCAAGATGAACAATATGTCTCTCGTGCTGGTATGAAACTAGCTAGCGTTGCGGGTAATCTCGGTCTAGATTTTACAGACAAAACTGTACTGGATGTTGGATCTAGTACTGGTGGGTTTACCGATTATTCCCTACGTCGTGGATCTAAAAAAGTTGTTGCTGTTGATGTCGGAACCGACCAACTACACCCAAAACTACAAGGCCATAAACAGATAGAATTGCATGAAAAAACAGATATTCGTGATGTATCAGTCAACGACGACAGGGTAGTCAAACTAGATAAAGCACCCGATATTGTATTGATTGATGTGAGCTTTATCAGTCTACGCGAAATTTTACCCCACCTTTATCGTCATGTAGCGGGCAAAAATACCCAGGTTGTTGCAATGCTCAAACCCCAGTTTGAGGCTGGCTTTGGCCAAGCAAACAAAGGTGTTATCAAAAATGATTCTGTTCGCCGCCAGATTCTAAAAGATTTTGAAAACTGGGTCCGCAAAGACTTTGTGATTTTAGACAAACGCGATAGTGAAGTCAGTGGTGCAAAAGGCAACCGAGAACGATTTTATTTGCTCAAAAAATCCTAAACAATAAATAACACTAATCTCAAAAAACGTTGTAGAATATACAAAAGTGGTTGTGCTTAGATTTGACAAGAGTAGCATTAATAGTAGGTATATAAACATTAACATCAAAAACGGTAAGCAAAAATGACAAGCACAGCAATAGAAGCAAAGTTAGAGCCAGGTTCTACTGAGCAATATGGCAAATTACCAGAAGTAGATGACCCGTTAACGCTGCAGTGTGCAGCTATTTTTGATTCTTGTATAGCTCAAGTAAGGGCCGGCGATGGGGTGTCTATTGAAGAATATGGTCTTGCAGTTACTGCAGTTGATCGAGCCCAAACTGGTCGTGAGTTGGGGGAGATAATAACTAATACGCCCTCAAACGAGGCAAGCCTTATCACAATTAATAGCTTGGAAGAAATAGGAAATTTAAAAAAGATATTATTTTTGCGACAAGGATCTGGTAAACGAAGCTTAGAGACTTTTTTTGAGATAGGTTATGAGGGGTCGGAAGCAAAAAGCGTTCATTTGATGCAAAAAATTCAAAATGGTGATGGGTTTAAAGAAAAAATAATTAATGTTGATGCAAACGGTAATATTCAAGATATGCACGCAAACGAAAACGGTCGCTCGCGTTTACACACGAACCCAAAGACTTGTATCAGGGATATTGCAGTTGTAGCGGAGACCGTGGCGGAGCCGGTCAAGCAAGCCATAAAACATACGACCCAAGAGTTCGATAGGGTAGAAAACCCCAACATAACAGGGAATGTTCCCGAAGAAGTTCCGCAAAGCCTTTTCCGCGCAGTAATGTTTGGCGTGCAACATAGAGGCGAAGGCTTAAAACTAGTAGCTTAGACGTTAAATCGAAACTCGACCACATCACCAGGTTGCATGATGTAGTCTTTGCCTTCGGTACGAATTTTACCTGCAGATTTGGCTGCATTTTCGCTACCAGCAGCAATTAAATCGTCATAATCAATAACCTGCGCAGCAATAAAACCTCGTTCAAAATCGGTATGTATGACACCGGCTGCTTGCGGTCCGGTAGAATCTTTTTTAATAGTCCAGGCACGGATTTCTTTTGGTCCGGCTGTGAGGTAGCTTTGTAGGCCTAATGTGTTGTATGCGGCGTGGATTAACTGAGTTAATCCAGCCTCTTTCACTCCATAGCTTTCTAGTAGCTCAGCCGCTTCTTCGGGCACTAAACCTTTCAGTTCTTCTTCTAACTTGGCACAAACAAAGGCTGCTTTGGCTGGCGCAACTAGATTGCGCAAATTTTGTGTCTTTGCATCGTCTGACAAAGTCTGCTCATCGACATTGAACAAATAAATTATAGGTTTAGTCGATAGTAGCTGTGCGTTGACGGTAGGGAGGTTATGTATTTCACCTTTTTCTAGCATTTCTTTAGCTTTGACCAAGTTCTCAGATTCTTTTCTAGCATCAGGGCTAGATTTAGCTTCTTTTTGCAGTTTCGGTAGCATTTTATCGATAGTTTGGATGTCTGCTAGGGCCAACTCAGTGTTAATTGTCTCGATATCACTCTTGGGGTCGTGATTTTCATCAACATGCAGCACGTCACTGTCACTAAATGCTCGCACGACATGTACGACTGCATCACATTCACGTATATTAGCTAAAAACTTATTACCTAAGCCTTCACCTTTACTGGCGCCAGCTACCAAACCGGCGATATCGACGAAAGTAACGGTTGCGGGTAGGACTTTTTGCGAGTTGTATAAACTTTTTAATTTTTCTAATCGTTCATCCGGAACTGGCACAATTCCAGTATTTGGTTCGATTGTGGCAAAGGGATAGTTAGCCGCCAGTGCATCTGCATCAGTCAGGGCGTTAAATAACGTAGACTTGCCAACGTTTGGCAAGCCGATAATTCCAATTGATAAACTCATCGCTACATACTAACAGAGATAAACATAATTTATCAATGGTCTAACCTAGTGTCATATTAAAGAAAAAGCGCATAGCAAATGTTATTCAGGTGGTTTTTTAGCTTGGAAACTACACACGCTGCATTATTTTTGTAGTACTCTGAAGTTTCCTCTTTTCTTTTTACCGACTTGCAGTAGAAGCTGTCCGGCTTTAGGGTCTTTTCCGAAGATGAAGTCTAACGTTAACGTTAGATCATTTAATCTCACTGCGTTTTGCTCTAGGAGCCTTCTTGCCTGTGATTTAGTTGGGGCAAGACCCGAGCCACACAGTATATCTATTATGCTTTCGCCATCATTCGGTTCATAGGTCTCCAGCTCATCGACATTAATTTCTTTACTTGTTTGTGACAACGACTCATAAGTTGCCTCAGCGTCTTTTACTGCATCTTCGCCATGAAGTTTACTAACAACCTCTCTAGCAAGAATCTTCTTGCCTTCAATACCAGAGATATTGCCCTCTTTGAGGTCTGTTTCAATCTTTCGAACTTTCTCCATCGGCATATCCGTACAAAGCTCAAGAGCATGCGGCGTAATATCGTCTCCCCACATCATAATTTTATGGAACATGTCTGAAGGTTTATCGTTCATTGTAATCATGTTACCTTCGGTTTTTCCTATTTTTTTACCACTAGGGTCAACTAAAAGTTGCCCAGCAATTACAAATTTCTGCTTTTTATTGTGCCTTGCGACCAAGTCTGTACCGCATAGCATGTTAAATATTTGATCGGTACCACCAATCTCAATATCTACATCCAGGCGTACACTGTCCCAACCTTGCATGGTAGGGTAGATAAACTCGTGTAGGCCTACAGGTTTTTCGTTTCTAATTCTGTCTTTGAATGTTCGCCTCGCCAACATTTGCTGTACTGTAAATTCGCTCGTTAGCTCCAATACATCAGCAAAATCCATTTCACTAAGCCAACTGCTATTGTAGACAACAGTAGCTGGATTTTCTGAACCTTCATCGAAATCGATTATTTTGCTTGCTTGTTGAATATAGCCTTTTGCATTTTCTAGTACTTGTTCACGGGTCAATCGTACACGAGCTGCTGATTTATCCGTCGGGTCGCCAATCATAGCAGTAAAATCACCAATAAGCAGAATTACTTTATGCCCAAGCCTTTGAAGCCGTCCAAGTTTTAGTAGCTGACTTTGATGTCCAACATGTATGTCAGGTGCAGTTGGGTCAATACCCATGTAGGCTATTAGAACTTTACCTTGTGATAGTTTTTGAATCAAACTCTCACGGTTAGGATAAATTTTATCTACCCCTCTAGTACACAGTTCGTCTATGAGTGCTTGGTTTTGACTATCTATCTTTTCTTCGGACATATAACACCTTCCTGGCCAAGAGCTTATTGATATATACGTAAATGTGGTGTTAAAAGGATATTGCCTAAAACCATACAAATAAAAACACAACAACACTGTTATTTATGAGTGAATTATAGCAGCAAGCAAGCACATCGTCTATATCACATTATTATTGTTACTACTCAAACTAACATTGTTTATAATTTAGGACTATCTTATCAGTTGGGGGGCTTGATTTTTTAAAGCTTTTATGCTAAAATTGTATCGAAACTAAGTTGTATTTATGTCAAAAAAGAACCCTGAAACCAGCAATAATGACAATACATTAGGGCACGAAAGTGTTAGTGATAACGCTGCAGAAAAAAACGAAACTTTATCAGTATTTGATAAAGTAAGTGCTGTTTTGCTAGAGCATCTAGAAGAAGAAGGCTTGTACAACCCAGAGACAGGTAAAATAGAGGCCAGTAAAGGAGAAATAGCGCAGATATTTGGTGAAATATCTGCCGGTGGTGCAATAAATGGCTTAGAGACTTTAGATGTCGTTAACCCAGACAAAGACTCCAAGTTTACTTCTATGGTTGCGATGGGGGAAGTCCTCAAAACATTTACCGAGAATGATGGCGTGATTAACAAAGAAAGTCGTAAAGAAATTGGTAAACATGTGGATCCGGATACTTCAGCAAAAAGTGAAGCGGATTACTACGAAGCAACCCACGACGATTATACAGACTTACTCAACCGCAAAGGCGTTCAGGATATGTTGGCGGCTAAAGATGAGGAAGGTAGCTTATTATACAAACCACTGGCCTATTTCTTTATAGATGCTCGTAAATTTAAGCGTGTTAATACACTTTATGGTGAACTTGGTGGTGACATGGGCGTCAAGATAATCGCACAAGCTTTACAAAATGTTGCACGTGCAAATGATTTAGTGGGTCGTAGAGGCGGTGATGAATTTTGTATGATTATACGTGAATCTCGCAAATCAGCCCAAAAAGTTGGCAAGATGCTTGGCGATGAAGATTTACAGCATATCGCAGGGCGTATGGAGGATGAGCTAGAGAAGCTGCTACAGGAGCTACAGGTTAATGACATTGATGATTTATCTCTTACTGTAGATAAAGTTGATGAACATACGGGTGGAAAATCTAGGGTGACAATTGACCCAAGTACAATAAAACTAGATATCGGTGTATCACAATGGATGGGTGGCTCTGAAGATTATAGTACAAGTCGTTTGGTAGCTGAAAAGCGGATGAAGGATGCAAAAGACCTCAATAAAAGATTAGCCGCTTAATAAATGACTGAACAATCACCATATATTGAAACTAGCCAAAATACATCTGCAAAAATAGCATATTTACAGGGTCGAGTGGCTGGAATTGATTACCAATTAGCAAATAGTTTCAATGGCCCAGAACTGACAGACGAACAGTGTAAGGAGTTACTGGACGAACGTGAAGGTTTACGGCTACAGGCTTTTGCTGATAGTTTAACGCGTTCAAAATCCAATCCTATCCCCGACATTGTCGAGGAATTAGCTATGTATCTAAAGCCTAGTATGCGTGACGAATTGAATACATTAATTGCTGGAAAAACTACTAGCAAGCAGTTAGCCGAACAACTCGCTACTATAAGGGCTGTAATAGACAAAGATGCATCATTTAAATTCATGCACCAGCTCTATGCTGGTAATGGTGGTACGGGTGTTGAAAACTCGGCTGATGTGAGTACCGGCATAGAGCAACTACATTAGCTTCTCATATACAAATTAACCCCTTGACAAAACATAAGAAATAAGATACAATAAAAGCATTCAATCGGCAAATGTCGGGATTGAGAGGTTTTAAATGATAAGGAATAGTAAAAACACTTCTGAAGCAAGGCTGAACGGCGTTTTTAGTCGTATTGGCAACAGTTATAGTGGGCTAAAAGCTGCGGTATATGCACCTTTGGCAGCTGTCGCATGTGCTGCTGCATTTGGTGGTACTGCTCATGCTACTGAGCCTAAGCCAACTATTGCAATTACTAAAAATAACTATCAATCACCACTCACACCATCGCAATGGTACGAAACGTCCGCTATTATACGAAAAAGTCATGAATGGGATAATGAAGATGCAAATAATGTACCAGTTTCAGTACGTGCAGTTTCCAAAACAGCTATTCATGCCGGTGAGATATTTCCTGTAAAGGTTACTTTTAGTCGTGTAACTAGAAAAGTAAAATATGGTAATTGGAAACACAAGGGACCAACATACAAGACGAGTAAACTTGCTAAGTATGACCCCCTCACTATAAAAAAACCAAGCATTGGCTATAGCTCACCCGATACTAGCTGGATAGCCCAGCAATTGGCGCAAGGTGTCACTCCTGAAAATATGGACCAGGCATCAATGGGTCACTTCCAGCAAACCGGAGAAGATTCTAGTAAAACTATTTTCAAAAACTTTGAACAGGAGATAAAGTTTGATGACTTTAAATTAACCGAGTTTGGTAGCAAGAGACGAAAAAGCTTTACAGCGTTAGTTGAAGCTCCAGGAACATGTACGCCTTGGAATGCTGATATCAGAACCTCTCTCTATGGACCTGGCAGTAGAAATGATCCATACAGTACACCAGAACAGGCCCAACGCGTATGTCCACCTTTAAACTTACAAATTGGCTATATTGCTACTATGAATAACAAGTATACGCGTAAGCGTAGTAAAAAGTTGCCGGCTTTTGATGCCCACAGCTTTAGTGGTATTCAAAAACCAGGTCTTAAACTACTTCCATAAACTTCGTTTTTTTAGATAGTCTATAGCTTTGCTAGCCCAAAGTGCTTGTGCTACAATTTAATCAGAGATAATAAGAAGTAGCATGACAAAACATAGAAGCAAAAATCGTAAGCGTAATTTAGTATTGATAGTCATTGCTCTAGTTGTGATTGCTACTGCGGCTTTGTATACGATTTGGTCTGTTAATGAAATAGCTAAAAGAGCAGAACAGTCTAAACAAACAGGCTTTGAGGATGGACCCGGCGGCGAGCCGAAGCAGTTTGAAAAACTATACGGCGACAGCTACAAAGCCTACAAAAGTGGCGATAAACAAAAGGCTAAAGATTTGGCAAAGCAAGCTATAGAATACAATAAACAATTGACTAATGCTCAGCGCAAAGAAGTGCCTGGTCAGATAGAGCTAATGATTAGTCTTAGTCAAATATCTAAGGGTGAGGAGCCATTGTGAGGCTCGGCAAGTTAGATTTTAGAACGCAACACGTAGCGCTTTTAGTGATAGGTCTAGCGCTTGCAGTTGCGCTAGTAGTGAGTGTTGGAGCATTGGCAGATTATGCCGGTCTACCTAGGTTCCTACCGCCAAAGCCAAATAATAATCCTAGCACCCCTCAACAGAACCATTTACGTCTATCTGTGAAAACAGATTCATCTGATAGTGGCGCAAACGATTTTCAGGATACTTTATCGTTTTTGGTATACAGCAACAGACTGGCAGACAACAGTGCATATATAGATCTGACATCAAGTTCATTTAGTAATACATATAATTTACGTGTTTTTAGATACCAAGTTGATGACAGCGGTGTTCAGACTACTGGTAGCTATAACCCCAATAGCGGCTACTCAAACGAATCTATTAGTGGTATTTCAGGTATATTCATACCTAGGGATAGTTTCACTGAATCCAAAAGGTTTAATGGTTACTATGTGGCTGGTGTTACGATGCAGCTACAAGATACCTCTCCAGGCAAGGTGATGACATTTGATATTAACCGTACTGATCAAAGTAGTAAATTTAGTGTACGAGGCGCAAATAGTAATGAGGGTGACACTTCTGATAATGGTAACCCGCTAAACCCAAATCGATCACTTGGGGTGCCTCTGGTTCCTATAAATAATGGTCCAACTCAGTATGAGACGATAGATTATCGTTTTGGAGCCCCGTGTGATTCAGACAAAAACAAGGAGTTTCAGCGACGAATATTTTGGCGAGGAGCCGATAGCGGAACATCAATTAATGATAATAAAGTTATATCTGTTAAAATCTATCCTCAAAATGGCGACCCAACGATAAACGTAACTAGCGACGCTGGTAGTAGTAATAATGTGTACGCCTCGAGCCCAATACAATTCAAGCAAGGAGTCAAATATTTGATAAGTTTTGATAACGTCAAAGACACCTCCGCTTCGCCAGGGAATACTATAGTTGTTTGGGCGCCATTTGATTCTGCTGAGTATGACCGAGACTGTAATCCAACAACTGGCCCACCAACTCCGAGTGCGTGGGACATAAAATGGAAATCAAACGATATAACCGACGGCAATGGTGATGTTAGGAGTGATGATGCTGGTAATGCAGGTGATTTGGCTCACCCGGAGTACACAGACTCTCCACAACCGGGTGAAAGTTTCAACTTTGTACATAAAGCTTATAACAAAGGTGAGAGAGTTGTAGATAACCGCCGGTGGACCAAGGTATGTAGTCATGATAGTGACAACGGAAACGGTCAGTGTCATGGTGCCAATAATAATAGTCCAAATGACAACTGGTATTTATCTGACAGCTATTTGTATTTAAATATGGACTATAGCCCATATTCTGAAATATATGGCGCTACTGCCCATCAAGCCTATGCAGGCAACAGCCAAGTTGTAAACCAGACCTCTACACTGAGAGGTGGGTCTCAACCAGATATCGCAAAAGGTACGCAGCCAGGCAATGAACTAGACAGCTATAACCCGAATGACCCGGCTTTTGTAAATGGCGGTGGTGGATCAAGAGCTATAGCAGCTAGTGATGGTGGCGCTGTTGTATGTTCACAGCGGACTATAACACCGTCTACCCGTAAGGCTACGTTTACTGATATAGACAAAGATAACGACGGTAAAATAACTACACAGCTAACTGATTGGAATGATGCTACAGGTTCGATAACCTCACCAAACCTTTGTGTTCGTGTACCGTTTTATTACAACCTGACTCCAAGCGTTACTCTTACCGGTACCGAAAACGGCACTATCCAACAAGGTTCGCCGCCGACTATTGTTGCAAATATTAGTCAACCTAGCTCGAGCGGTGGGCGTAACCATACTAATAGTCAATCTGACATCAATAAAGAAAAAGGTTTGTTGCTAATGACGCTGAACCCTGGCGAACCAGAGCCAAGTAATAAAACCGCAGAAGCATTATCTAGTAGTAAGCCTGAAGATTGGTGTGCTGGC
>JAUSMW010000124.1 GCA_030645815.1 Candidatus Saccharimonadota bacterium | reverse complement strand
CGTTCCTGAAAAGAGAGGACGGGATAGTGCTAAGAAAATTAAGGTACCCATACATATGTTTAGGATTAATTGTATTTCTGATTATTATTTTTAATACGCCCACTCTATTTGCTGCTGAGGCGTTATTGTCCTGGGACCCGCCTACTACTAATGCTGATGGAACAACTCTAACTGACCTTTCCGGTTATATTGTTCATTACGGCACTGAATCCGGAAATTATATAAGCAGTATAGATGTGGGTAATGTAAACACCTATACAATAAGCACGTTGACCGCCGGAGTCAGATACTATTTTTCAGCTACTGCGTATGACACATCAGGCAATGAAAGCAGTTATTCCAATGAGGTAAGTGCAAATATTCCTGTTCCTACACCTGTTGATTATTACTGCGATAATGATAGCGATGGTTATATAAGCAGTTTCATCTCCGGCTCCTGCACAGGAACCGGCTGTAAGCCTTCAGGATGTCAGACAACAGCCGGCAATGACTGCAGTGACAGCAATGCCGGTATTAATCCGGGGGCAGCTGATGACAATTGTAACGGGGTTGATGATAATTGTGACGGAACCGCGGACAATAATTATGTAATAACCATAGTGTCATGTGGTACCGGAGTCTGTGTTTCAGCCGGTCAGTTAACGTGCGTCGATGGAACAGAAACCAATGCCTGTACGCCGGGGCTGCCTTCCGAAGAGACCGAGTCAACCTGTGACAATCTTGATAATGATTGCGACGGTACTACAGACGAGGGATGTGCGCCTGTAATCAGTGTGAGCAAGGTACTGATAAGTGAAGATTTCTCACAAGGAATCCCGGGAACCTGGGCAGCGCAGGGTGCATGGAATACAGATAATACCTGTGGAAAGAGTATAGGATCATCTTTTGAGGGGGCCTATGCAATAGTGGATTCATCTTGCTCACAAACACACGCAGATGAGCTCACAACCGGGTCGTTTAATACAGTATCATGCAATAGTGTAGACCTCATCTTCAGCAATCAGTATTATTGGTACTCAGGCAATATTGCAGTGAATGCAAGCAGTGATGGAGGACAAACCTGGGCAAGCGAACATTATGCCGATTCAAACGAAGGATATCCAACTGCTGACTGGAAAGAACTGAATATAAGCGATATTGCAGAAAGTGAAAATGCAAAAATAAGATTCCGGTATCTCAACGACAGTACAGATGGTTTCTGGGCAATGGATAATGTCTGGGTAATATGTCAGGCTGATCAAATTGCATTTTCAAGCCAGGTTGGATCAGCGTCTGCTCCACAGGAAATTATGATCAGCAACCCTGGAACAGAAGATCTTGCAATTGCTGCAATCAATCTCACCGGGACTGGAGCTGCGGATTTTGCTATAGGACCTGACGACAACTGTTC
>JAUSMW010000115.1 GCA_030645815.1 Candidatus Saccharimonadota bacterium | reverse complement strand
GGACACAGATGGTGCCACTCTCATTTGGAATGGTGAGTGTTCTGTCAGCAGTGAGAGTTGCAGGGTTAAGGGTTGCAAAGAATGCTGAGGCATTATCTCCAATAACCAGTTCTCCTGTGTTTTGTACTCTAAATCTTGTTGTACCTGATGCAGAGGCTGCAAACAGATCACCTGAATTTGTTTGATTGACAACAAGCGAAGAATTCCCACCTATTCCTCCACTGATTGAAAGGGGAGCGGGGGTAGTGGCATTACCTATAAATACTCCAGTTTCGTCATCGGACGCAAGGAAAATATCTCCCGTTCCATTGGGCTGAAGAGTTAGATTTGAATTTCCACCGCTTGTTGAAATCGTTGTGCCGGTTATTGAAATGTTGTTCGTGCCAAAGGTCAAAGTTCCAACATTTGAAATTGTATTAGCCGAAGCACTTAGCTGCCCTCCGAGGGTGAAAGCATTAATTGTTAGTGTATTCGCTGAAGAAATGATAGGTGCAGATCCAATAAACTGAATAGAATTATCTGCAAATTGAACAACGTCAGATCCACTATTAAGAACTATATTCCCGGTTGTGCTACCTCCGAACGTTAAGGTGTTATTTCTTAGTGATTGTATCGATGAATTAGCTGCATCCAATACTAACCCGTTACTATTGGTTGTCGCAGAAAGAGTAGCAACAGGAGTACCATTTGAAAGCCCGATAACTGCAAACTGTGCAGAAGCGGTAGAGTTTCCCCCGAGCAGTAAGTCGTAAGTACCGCTCTTAGGATGAATTGCACCTTCCGCCGCATCCCAAGGATTAAATCCTGTTGGAACGTTAGTCCAAGAAAGTGTACCTAACCCATCAGTAACAAGAGCTTGGCCAGATACTCCATTTCCGGTTGGAAGAGTTAGAATATTATTTCCTGCTATAGCGGGCGCTAGAAGCCCCGTGTATCCGGAGGTTGAACCATACAGTCTTAACGTTCCATTGTTACCTACAGCAAACTTAGTTACCCCACTTGCAGATGCTGCAAAAAGGTCTCCACTGTTTTCTTGATTAACAACAAGTGAAGCGTTTGATCCAATACCACCACTTACTGATAGTGGAGCAGGGGTAGTGGCATTACCTACAAGTACTGATGTATTAAAGTCTGAGGAGAGTACTAGGTTTCCTGTTCCATTAGGTGCAAGGGTTAGATTGTCATCTGATATTGTTCCAATTGTTGCTGCTGATCCTGCACCTAGATTGAATGATGTAGCACTTACACCAAGAGTTGCAGATGAGGTTATGGTTGTAAGACCTGTTGCTGTTATTGTTGTATCATTTGAGGCAAGTGTTAGAACATTTGATCCTGAATCAAGAGTGAGAGTATTTGCTCCACCTGAGGTAATTGTTCCTGCAGCGACGAAATCAAGAGAGTTAATATCAAGAATTGATCCTTC
>JAUSMW010000102.1 GCA_030645815.1 Candidatus Saccharimonadota bacterium | reverse complement strand
TATAAATCTTGGAGAAAACTACGAAAAAAACTTGCAAATACTAGTGGATGCAATAAAGTTTAGATCGACGTCGTCTTCTAACAATGCCATTAACGCGGACAGCTAAAAGCATCGTTTCACTTCGCTACACGATCCTTTTGGCTGCAGGTTATGTTAAGCGTTAGTTGTATATATACATGAGAAATATCAAACTGAAATCTTAATAATCCAGTGCCCAGATTTATCCGTTTTGGCGAGCCATTAAGGTTAAGAACTATTAAATTCTGTTTGGCAATAAGGGGAAGTCAGGATAAAGATAATCCGCGTCAGGGTTCGGGCAGCATGCCCCCTGTGGGGTCATACCCTTCGCGCCGGTCGACGGCGCGACCCTTGGGCGTGAGGTAGGATAAAGTGGCGCCAGCTAAAAATCCCTGAATCTTCAAAGTTACAGAGTAGCTATCAAGCAATAACTACCCTCCTCTTTCATAAATTACGCTTTCTTACGATGCCAGCCGGAGGTAACAGCCAGTTCACAGGATTCCTTTGGAACAACTAAACGCTGCGCAGAAAGGCCATAGCAGACACAGCCATTGTCTTTACTTGATAAACATGCGGAAACAGTCGACCAGTCGATTTCATCAGTTAACAACTGAGTATTGAATAATGGTGTTTTTGGTTGAGGTGTAACGGTTGCTACTGGCTGGACTTTTTCTGTTGTGGTTTCAGGTACGGTTTCAGAAAGGATAATTTCGTTTTCTGTTGCCGTTTTGGCGGTCACACGCTGCACGCCAAGGTATCCAAATATCAGAGTTAATACCAAGGCAAGGGCGAACACGAAAAAAGCCATTGGAGCGCGTTTTTTAGGCTTTACGTGCTGTGTAGCTGAATGATAAAGAGCGAAAGATTCTTTTGGTAACTTGTAATTGAATGTTATCGCTGAATCTTTGCTCGTTTTAGTGGATGGAGTTCTACAGTATTCAGACCATTCATAAATCTTACGACCTGCCCAATTCACGCCAATGTGCAAATGACGATCAACCAAGGCGAGTACATTTCTATGAATAAGATTCGGTGCCTGTGTAATCAAGAAGAATGAAAGACCATAATGACGGTGTACGCTCAGTTCTTTGATGTCATCGGATATCTTTGAACCGGTAGCAGGCCAGATTCTTTGAACCTCATCAATAACAATGATTGATCCATGCTCAACATTAAGTAACTCAGGCAAGCCCTCCTCGTTTTGCTCTGTCTTAAACCATGTCCGAACCTGATCATATGTAAGCTCAATAGTAGGAAGGGTTAATTTAGGAATGCCCACTGTGTAAATGATTTTTCCTTGTTCGTGGGCTTCCTTAATAACGTTCCAAACAGCGTATGAAGTTTTTCCCCCGCCAGGTACAGCAGTTAAAAGAGTTATGCTCATTGTTTAAGCCCCAAACGTTTCATGGAGTTCATAGCAACCTTGAAAGTCATCGCGCCGACCATAATCCCGATAGCCTCACCAATACCGCCCAATCCCATCAAAGCGAGCATATCAACACCGATATTGTTGTAATGTGTTTGTGCCATTGAAAGAACAGCATTGAAGGCAGTAGATACAGCCGCGTAGCTGATAATTCCGATTCCGGCGGCCGCTAAGCCTTTATGGACTAATGCGCCAATATTCGATTCAAAGAACTTTGCGAGAGGTAATAAAATTTTAATCATTTCGCACTGCTCCAGAGACAATGAACAAGGCAGCAAGGCCAGCAATAGCAATAACAACAGGGTTTGCCATTACAGCAAGATCACAAGCCGGTTCAAAAGTTAAAGTTAATGTTCCATAGTGATAATTTACTGACCGATCAGCAGGACATGAACCAGAACCCCACGAGGTATAAGAAAACGTGCCTGGCACGGCTTGCTGTTCTAGTGGCTGGTCAACCATGTTATCTATTTCAATTTCGAAGCTTTGCGGCTGGGGTTGCTGCGGTCCGGTGTTTGTTGTTGTTGTGCTACTGGTTAATTGATTATTAGTGTTATATGTGTTGTTTATCGTGGTTTCAGTCAGTTTCAGTATGTTTGGGTTACCAGTTGGGTTTTCTCCTTGGCTTGGCTGTTCAATCTTTGCTTCAGTTATCTCCGACTCTGTTCCGGTAACATTTCCTGAACCATCTTTTAATGTTTTTGTGGTGTTTCCAATTGGAACCGTTACAGGGGAAGGAAGTGAAGGCGTTTGGACTGGAATAGGTTGATCTTTTGCGTGAAGCTCAGGTGTAAAGCGGGAATCATTCAATAAGGCTTCTTTGGAATCCCAGTCTGAAGGGGTTGCAGGTTGAGCAGTTGATTGACCCTGTAAGACACAGGTAGAACCAGAAATTACATAAGAAGTTGGACAGCCTACCCCTTGAGTAATAGATGTATTGTTGGTCGTATTATTATTTGTATTTGTAACAACGCAAGCAGTAGCACCAGTTCCCGAGCCTGTACCTGTAAAACCATCACCCCAAAACTTTGCAACAGCGGCCGCTTGACTACAAGCAATTGATGGACTCGGCCACCTATATTCAGGAGAATTGATACCGGCGACAAAGTAGAAAGCCTGACTTTCCAACGTCTGGGGATACCCCTCCAGTGCAGGATCTGCGCCAAGCATCCATTGACCGGCATCATTACAAATAGATGTTAGCTCGCATACCAGAGAAACAGCCGTAACGGTTAAGCCGATAGGACCGCCAGCAACAGCCAGACCCCGGACCGTTTTTCCTATTCGTGCAGTATCAACAAGTGCAGTTCTTACAATATCTGTGGAAAAGACACCTTTTGATGTCTGAAAATTGACCTTCTCAGCAATTGATAAGGCCGTGTTGCTGGTCAAGCTGCGAACTGAACCATTAGCGGAGACCTGAGAAAAATTCCCATTTGAGTCCCGAATGATTCCTGAATGCTCGCCCATATCAAAAACAGCAGCGTTTGAACTTGCAAAAAATAGCAAACTGTACAAAACAAAGATTAATTTAATAATATCCATGCCGCCCCCAAAATCGCCATAAATAAAGATAGGTTTCCGTAGTCAATCATTTCTTTAATATCTCCATCATTTTTTTAAATCCCCATGCAACAACCCAAACACCAACAACCAACCAAGAAAGTTCTATGATGTCCGCGTTTGAGAAGGTATTTGTAGAAGTACTGAAGTCACATGTAGAAGATTGCGGGGTGAAAGTGTGGTCTACAGTTCCAGAAATTTCGGTATTGTTTGACCAGAGAAAGGACTTTATTTTTATACCTGTACCATTGACTGAACAGGTTGAATAATAGGCGGCTGTTGTTGTCCCACCTACATTTATAGGGCAGTCTTGCGCGTAGGCTTCAAGAAACTTTGTTTCTGTTTCATAGCAAACGCTTTTATATTGGTATCCCATGTTTTCCCCCTTAATAAATAAAAAGGGCAGCTCTGCACCGTGGAAAGTTATGCAGAACTGCCCGACCCTTAAAGAGGGATTACTTGACCATCCGGCGCATCCAGCCAAACGCAGCGATAACGATCACTACACCCATGATTGCAGCACCGATGGTACCCACATCGGTTACAGCATCAGTAATACCAGTGGTAACAGATGCAGGAACAGCGGCGAAAGCTGCGAAAGGTGTTAAAGCTAATGCACCTACTACCACCAAGGCGTTTTTATGCAATTTGTTCATGTTGTTTGTCAATCAGCGTTGAAAACTTTCCAGGTATCAGCGTCTAAAAATTTCCACCTGGTTTAGTTGGTTAATCAGTTTTTATGTTCTTTTTTCGATGCTTGAATCTGTAAGAATCATTTCCTGTTTCCACGATGTCACAATGA
>JAUSMW010000098.1 GCA_030645815.1 Candidatus Saccharimonadota bacterium | reverse complement strand
AATAACTTCCTGGCGCGACATACCAATACCATTATCTGTAATGGTAATAGTGCGCTCATTGCTATCATAACTTACACGTATCTTAAGATCGGAATCAGATTCATATAATGCAGCATCTGTAAGTCCCTCAAATCGTAATTTATCAGCCGCATCGGAAGCATTCGAAATTAATTCACGCAAAAATATTTCCTTATTACTATATAAGGAATGAATCATCAGTTTTAGAAGCTGCTTAGATTCAGCTTGAAAGCTTAGTTGCTCTTTGGTTGTTTCAGCTTGCACATTTGCCTCCTTAAATTATCAATTCAATATGGGAATCATGCAGATAAATTCAAGTAAATTACTTGATGGAATATTTATAAAAATAAATATGTGTAGAAACAGATCTTGATATACGGAAAGTTTTTATTTGAAGAAAATTGGCGAGCTCTCACGTAATTAACACGTATTTCCAAAAGGATGATTTTCATACAACAAAAAGCAGCATAAAGAATTCTTTGCCAACCGACAAATAGTTATTTAAGATCAATACTCTCCGTCAGCTAATAATATTAAATTATTACATTGAATTCTGAATGGCGTAAAGACTAAATCCCATTAATACTTGAGGAAATATTCCAAGTGCTAAGACCGCAAGTCCATTCGCACTAAGTAATATTTTCACATCATTGTTTGGCAAAATAGGTTCATGCGTTTCTGGTTCATCAAAATACATCATTTTAATGATGCGCAAGTAATAGAATGCGCCTATTAATGAGAACAATACAGCGGCAACAGCTAGCCAAATATAGCCTGCATTGACAACTGCCTGCAAAACTGCAAGTTTTGCATAAAATCCTATCATCGGTGGAATTCCAGCTAATGAGAGCATTAATACTAATGCAATAAAAGCATACCAAGAATTTCTTTTGTTAAGACCTTTAAAATCAGAAATATTTTCGGCCTCGAATCCGCTGCGACACAACAGCATAATCATTGCGAAAGTACCTAATGTCATCAACACATAGGCAATAACATAAAATAATGCAGAACTATAACCATTTGAATCTGCACTAATAAACCCCAGCAACAAAAAACCCATATGTGAAATAGTGGAATAGGCCAGCATCCGCTTGATATTTGATTGTGCAATCGCTGCAATATTACCCACAGCCATTGACATCACAGCCAGAATTATCAGCATACCTTGCCAGTCAGCGACCATTTCCCCTAGACCTTCGACCAACAAACGCATGACAAAACCAAAAGCCGCTAATTTTGGAGCAGAACCAATAAATAATGTCACAGCGGTTGGCGCACCTTCATACACATCAGGTGCCCACATATGAAAAGGCGCAGCACTTAGCTTAAAACCTATCCCAGCCACTACAAACACTAAACCCACCACTAAAACTTCCTTGCTACTTGCTTCGCTTTGAATGATTTGAGCAAGCTGAGAAACATGAAGTGTTCCCGTAGCGCCATAAATCAACGACATGCCATAGAGCAAAAATCCAGATGCAAGTGCACCAAGAACAAAAAACTTCATGGCCGCCTCCGTTGCCATGATTGAATCTCGACGTAGCGCAACTAAGGCATAGAGCGAGAGGGATAATAACTCTAAGCCTATATAGAGCGTAAGGAAATGACTTGCAGAAATCATTACCATCATTCCCAAGGTCGCAAATAAGATCAAACTAAAAAATTCACCCCTCAACAATCCCCGGTCGCTGATGTAAGCATGCGAGTATATAAGTACTGCTGATACAGTTCCATACACCATTAGTTTAAGTATATCTGCTAGCGCATCATCAACGAACATACCCGAAAATGTCTGACTAGCTTCTGTCGTAAATGACAAAAAAGTGAGTAGGCCACAGCCCATTAACGTAATTTGAGTTAGCAAATAGGCAACATAACGCCTATTCCCGCCTGCACTGAGATCAGCCAGCATAACAACGCACACCATGACGAGCATAAAGATCTCAGAATAGGCTGGCGCAAATTCAGGTGATATAAAATTCATTAACTCTTAATCCTCATATCGAGAAAATCACTATTATTATTTCAAAATCAGAGCATTACAACTTACTGATACTGACATGTGCCAATAATTGATCAACAGTTGCATGCATAACTTCAGTTAACGGAAATGGATAAATTCCTATCCATAAAACCGAAATTGCCAAAATTGCCAATAATACAAATTCTCTTTTTGAAATGTCTTGTAATTCTTCAACCGCAGGGCTTGCAACTGCACCGAATATGACCCTTTTGTACATCCATAATGTGTAAGCTGCACCGAAAATCAATGTAGTTGCCGCTAAGAATGCATACCAGAAATTTATTTTAATTGTACCCATGATAACCATAAATTCACCGACAAAACCACTAGTTCCTGGCAATCCAGCGTTAGCCATCGCGAATAACATAAAGAAAGCTGCGAAGGTAGGCATTTTATTAACGACTCCTCCATAATCAGCTATTTGGCGCGAATGTAATCTGTCATAAAGAACTCCCACACATAAAAACATTGCACCAGATATGAATCCGTGAGAAATCATCTGAACCATTGCGCCTTCTATTCCATAAGCATTAAGAAGAAAAAAACCCAAAGTCACAAATCCCATATGCGCTACCGATGAATAAGCTATCAATTTCTTCATATCAGCTTGCATAAGCGCTATTAATCCGATATAAACGACTGCAACCAGGGATAATAAAATCATCATATCGGCTAAGTAATGGCTGGCATCAGGCGCGATTGGCATTGAAAAACGTAGAAAACCGTATCCTCCTAGTTTAAGCAGGATAGCAGCGAGTACAACCGATCCTCCTGTCGGAGCTTCTACGTGCGCATCTGGCAACCAAGTATGCACCGGCCACATAGGAACCTTTACAGCAAATGCCAATAAAAAAGCGACAAATATCAAAATTTGCGGTGTCATTGGAATTGCTAACTGATGATAATCTTGTATCGAAAAACTACCACCCGATGTTTGATAGAGATAAATGAATGCTATCAACATCAGCAATGAACCCAGTAGTGTATAGAGAAAGAATTTTATGGCGGCGTAAACTCGATTAGGCCCTCCCCAAATGCCAATAATTAAAAACATTGGTATCAAAGAGGCTTCCCAGAATACATAAAAAAGGATTGCATCCAACGATGAAAAAACACCGTTGACAATACCCGACATTACTAAAAAAGCTCCCATGTATTGAGATACTCTTGTTTTAATTACTTGCCACCCAGCAACAATCACCAATGGAGTAATAAAACAATTGAGCAATATCAATGGCATTGATATACCATCTACACCCAGATGGTAATTGACGTTAAAACGTTCAAACCAAACATGATTCTCTACAAACTGCATCGTTGCTAGAGAAGAATCAAAGCTCGTGTAAAGTGGTATTGCTACCAATATTCCTAGAATTGATCCTGTTAACGCTATTGAGCGTGCCAATTGTGCATTACGGTCATTTCCTGTTGCGAATACAGCGATACCAAAAATAATGGGGAGCCAAATAATTAAACTTAATAGAGGGAACTCAAACGACATGTTTATTCCGTTTCATTGATTAATACTTTTTAAGTTTTTGGATCAGGGATTTATCATCATATAACACTAAGTTTTATAACTACATTTGAGTTAATATAGCCATAGTGTCAGAACAACAAATATGCCAACAATCATAGTGAATGCATAATGATAGATGTATCCGGTTTGGTATTGACGCACAATAGTAGAAGTCCATGCTACTACACGCGCTGCACCGTTAACAAAAAAACCATCTATTATTTTCACATCTCCACATTTCCACAATACGGTTCCCAATGCACGAGTGCCACCCGCAAAAAACCATGAATAGAATTCATCAATGTAATATTTACGATCTAGTAATGTAAATAAAATACTTAATTTAGTTTTTATTTTCCCGGGTAAATCTGTTTTTGCACTATATAAGAACCAAGCCGAGAAAATGCCTGCTGTGGATAGCCAAAATGGTGCTGTGGATAGCGCATGAACCATCATTCCACCAATTCCCGAAAACTCAGCACCTAATTTTTCAATAGCATTATGTTGCGGCGACACATAAATGACATTATTAAAGTAATCACCAAACACTATTGGCCCAATAAACCAACCTGCTGCTACTGTCGGTATGGCTAGAATCATAAGTGGAACAGTAACAACCCAAGGTGATTCGTGCAAATGCTCTTTTGTGTGAGCATCCATTCTTGGTTGACCATGAAAAGTCATAAATATCAATCGGAATGTATACAAGGCAGTAACAAAAACAGTTGCTAGTACACAGAAGTATGCAAAATCGACTCCTGGAATATTCGCAAAATGCACCGCCTCAATAATCGCATCCTTCGAAAAGAAGCCGGAAAAACCAGGTACTCCAGCACTAGCTAAGGCAGCAATAAACATTGTTCCATAAGTTATGGGCATGTATCGTTTAAGCCCACCCATTTTCTGCATACTCTGTTCATGATGCATCGCAATGATGACAGAACCGGCACCTAGAAATAATACTGCTTTGAAAAAAGCATGGGTCATCAAATGAAAAATCGCTGCAGAATATGCCGATGCACCTAGTGCAACAGTCATATAGCCTAACTGTGACAATGTGGAATAAGCAACTACACGCTTAATATCATCCTGCACTACAGCTACTAGTGCCATAAAAAGTGTAGTAATTCCTCCAATTATCAATATAAAAGATAAAGCATTTTCTGACAATTCAAATAATGGAGACATTCGCGCTACCATAAAAATACCAGCAGTAACCATAGTAGCGGCGTGAATTAGTGCAGATATCGGAGTCGGTCCTTCCATCGAATCAGGCAACCATACATGCAATGGAAATTGTGCTGACTTACCCATAGCACCAATAAATAACAAAATGCAAATTACAGTGATCACTAGCCATGATGAGCCGGGAATTAACTCGATCTGTTCATTGACAATTTCAGGTGCTTGTGTAAAAACAGCAGCATAATCTAATGTACCAAAATACATTAATACCATTGCTATACCTAGAAGAAAACCAAAATCACCTACACGGTTGACTAAGAATGCCTTCATATTGGCATAGATGGCAGATGGTCGTGTATACCAGAAACCGATCAATAAATAGGAAACTAGGCCGACAGCTTCCCAACCAAAAAACAACTGCAGAAAATTATTTGACATCACCAACATCATCATCGAGAAGGTGAATAAAGAGATATAGCTAAAGAAGCGCTGATAACCTGGATCATCATGCATATAACCAATTGTATAAATATGAACCATGAGTGAAACAAAGCTAACCACAACCATCATGGTTGCTGACAACTGATCAATTAGAAATCCAACTTCAAATCGCGCATCACCAGTAACTAGCCAAGTATAAACCGTGCCATTGTATGTATTACCTTCTAATACATCTACAAAGATAACAATCGATGCTAGCAAGGAAGCAAAAACCAGCGCTATTGTAATACGATGACTCCACACTGGACCTATTATACGCCCCATTAATCCAGCAATGAGCGCTCCCAGCAACGGTGCTAGTGGCACCAATAAATAAAGTTTCTGCATCTCGGTTATTAATTCTTTTTGTCAGTTATATAAACTTAAGCTTATTTTTGTCTATCAGCCCTTGAGTTTATCCAAATCATCAACATTAATCGTTTGTTGATTACGGAATAACACGACTAATATTGCTAAACCAATGGCTGATTCTGCTGCGGCAACGGTCAGAATAAAAAATACAAAAATTTGTCCTGATACATCCTGTAAATAATGTGAAAATGCTACAAAATTCATATTTACAGCTAGCAACATCAGTTCGATAGACATTAGAATGATGATGACATTTTTTCTGTTGAGAAAAATACCAACGATACCTATAGCGAATAATATAGCACCAAGTACCAGATAATGAGATAACGATACCAAACTAACTACCTCTTCTTAAATTTAAGATTTTGTCAAACAATTTTATTTTCGATAGATTTTCTTAATCTTTCTTTTCTGATGGCATCGTTACAATCCGTATGCGATCCTCTTTTCTTACCTTGACCTGTTCTGACGGATTTGGCGATTTCTTATCTTCTCGATGCCGCAAGGTCAATGCTATCGCGGCAACCATAGCAACCAATAACAACACTGCTGCTAATTCAAAAGCATATGCATATTCAGTATAGATTAAACGACCCAATTCTCTAGTATTGCTATAATCTGCCTCATGAGGTTTTGGTGTAGGCATTTCCTCAAGTCCGAAATATTTATTCATTAAAACCATAGATATTTCAATAACCATCGCCAGTGCAATCAATGCACCGAATGGGAACCATTTCCAGAATCCTTCACGCAATCTGTCTAAGTTGATATCTAACATCATGACAACAAACAAAAATAAAACCATTACGGCACCTACATACACTAATACTAATGCAATCGCTAGAAATTCTGCTTCCAGCAATAACCATAGGCCTGCACATGTGACAAATGCTAATACTAACAGTAACGCTGAATAGACAGGATTACGAACTGTAATGACACCCAGTGCTGATGCAACTAAGATAGCAGAAAAAATATAAAATATAACATCTTGGAAATTCATTTGTTTTTACCAACTAAATCAACGATAACGTGCATCAGCTTCCCTGTCTTTGGCAATTTGTTCTTCATAACGATCTCCCACCGCCAATAACATCTCTTTGGTATATATCAAATCACCTCTTTTCTCTCCGTGATATTCAAGTATGCGCGTTTCTACAATTGAATCAACCGGACAAGATTCCTCACAGAATCCACAGAAAATACACTTGCTCAAATCGATATCATAGCGCGTAGTACGTCTTGTTCCGTCAGCACGTTGCTCTGAATCTATAGTAATCGCCATGGCAGGACACACCGCTTCGCATAACTTACAGGCAATACAGCGTTCTTCTCCATTGGGATAGCGCCGCAGTGCATGCAAACCTCTGAATCGTGGCGATTGTGGAGTTTTTTCTTCTGGATAATGGACGGTTATCTTTGGTTTAAACAAATAACTCCCAGTAACCGCCATACCTTTTATTAATTCAAATAATAAAAAGGTACTAAAAAATTTCTTAATTCGATCCATGATACTTTCTCTATTTTAGAACCAAATATTTAACGGAAATACATCTCTTGTTGATTCGGGTAATTGCATGATTAAGCCTAGTATCACAATCCATACAAGTGTGATTGGAATAAATATTTTCCAACCTAATCTCATAATCTGATCATAACGGTATCGAGGAAAGGTTGCGCGGAACCAAAGAAAGAAAAAAAGAATAAATGCAATCTTAAGTAATAACCAAACAAATCCAGGTATTAATGTTAAAGGAGCGACATCGATTGGTGGTAACCATCCTCCCAAAAACATAATAGATGTTAATGTCGCCACCAATATCATATTGGAATACTCTGCCAAGAAAAATACGGTGAAAGCCATGCCTGAATAGTCAACATGAAAGCCTGCAACGATTTCGGATTCACCTTCGGCTACATCGAATGGCGCACGATTTGTTTCTGCCACGCCTGAAATGAGGTATACGAGAAACATAGGAAATAGTGGAATCAAATACCAATTCAATAAACTGTCACCTTGCTGACCATTTACAATATCCCCCAAATTTAAGCTCTGCGACATCATCAATACACAAACCAAGGCAAAACCCATGGCTAATTCATAGGAAACAACCTGTGCAGCAGAACGCATAGCTCCAAGAAAAGCATATTTAGAATTTGATGCCCAACCAGCAATAATAATGCCGTATATACCCATGGACGTCATAGCCAAGATATAAAGTAAGCCAGCATTAATATCTGCAAGCACAACTTCAGGAGAAAATGGGATAACTGCCCACGCTGCAAGTGCAGGCATAATCGTTAATACTGGAGCAAGTATGAATAAAAACTTATTCGCACCGGTTGGAATAACGATTTCTTTCATAATTGCTTTTACAGCATCAGCTATCGGTTGTCCCCAACCACGCAACCATGGAATACCAAAAAAAGTTACTCTATTGGGCCCCACTCGAATTTGCATATAAGCAATTATCTTGCGCTCTGCAAAAGTCAAATAAGCAACACCCAATAGCAATGGAACAACAATTGCTAAGATAAAAGTCATGTTTGTAGCTACTGAGTAAAACATGCCACCCCACTCGGCTCCAAAAATGTTTATAAATTGTTGTTGAATATACTCCATTAATAAATCCTAATCTTCACCATTACAGTTTTTCTATAAATACTTCGCCAAACAAATCACCTAATGCTATTGTCATGGGATGCGCACAAGCTATGCGCACGCAATTATTAGGTAATTTTTCGTCACTTGCAATTTCAAGTTTCGCTATTCCACGTCCTTGTGAAATCTTTACCTGATTTCCTGAAACAAGCCCTAATCTTTCTAGCACAACTGGTGCTGCCCAAGCTTTTGGGGATTCTGCATCATGAGTTAATTGAAGTGATTCTGCGCGTCGAACAATCGGATCAGCTTGATAAATGGGCACTTCACCAATACGCTCTATACCTCTTCTTTCAATTTCTTTTATTTCGAAATCAGCACTTTTAAGTTTATTATTTAAGTATTGATTAACTTCTAACCCATCAGAGAATATTTCAGCACGTATTTGTTCAGTTGTTTCATAATCGAAATTTTCTACTGCTAATAAATTAGCAAGTACTCGTAAAACTTTCCAAGCAGGGCGAGCATGACCTAATGGTGATACTACTCCATTAAAGCTTTGCACCCGGCCTTCTGTATTGACATAACTTCCTGATGTTTCAGTATATGGAGTTATTGGTAACAATACATCTGCATAATCACCGCCACTTCCCTTATATATGCTCATAGCTACTATGAATTCATACGATTTAAGCGTCTCTAGCGCTTGTTGAGAATTGTAAGCATCAAATTCTGGCTCAACATTCATTAGTATAAGTGCTTTACAGTTTTCATCTGGCAAATCAGTGCTGTAACCAAGCATTTGTGCCGCATTTAGTCCACCCGTTTTTTTAATTGAGTTTGATGCTTTCGGAATCGACAAATTGCTGATTTCAGGCACTGCACCTACCAAATATGCACCTACACTATTTGCAGCTTCACCAAGTATGCCATAACTTGCCCCTGTAGCATGCGCTATAAATTCGGCCAACACACTAATTCTTGAATATTCAGGATGATGTTGTGACAAGTTACCTAGATAAATTGCAGCTGGTGTGTTCTCGATTAAACTCGAAGCAATCGCAAATGCACTAGCTGTACTTGCAATATTAAATGAATTTAGTATTTGCTTTAATTCATTAGTTTGTTCTATGCCTTTTATCTCTATGGCCGCTTTAAGTATTTCTGCCAAAGTTTTAACAATAGCGCTAGGAGCAACGATTGCTTTATTTGCCACTTTAGTCAATAAATCATCATCCATTGGATTGACAATATTCAATTGCATACCCTGTTTTACTGCTTGCCGTAAGCGCTGTGCTATAAGCGGGTGATCTTTGCGTAAAGTGCTGCCAATAATTAATACAGATTTAAGTTGTGAAATATCTTCGATGCTTGTACCGAGCCATGGAGTGCCTTGCAATAGTTTATCGATGCGAAAATCTGATTGGCGCAAGCGATGATCTATATTTTCGCTTCCCATTGTGCGCAATAATTTTTGCAACAAATAAAGCTCTTCTAAAGTACTGTGCGCAGACCCAAGCGCGCCAATACTTTGAGAGCCATGTTTTAGTGCAATTGTTTGCATAGCACTGGCAGTATATTCCAATGCTTCTTGCCAATCACACTCCACCCAATGACCATTGCGCTTGATCATTGGGTTCGTTAATCTATCTTCTGAATTTAGTCCTTCATACGCGAAACGATCTTTGTCAGATAACCAGCATTCATTTATTGCTTCATTTTCCCTCGGCAATACGCGCATCACACGATTCTGTTTAATTTGTACAACCTGATTAGATCCTAATCCGCAATGCGGACTGATTGATTTTCTTCGCGATAATTCCCAAGTACGAGCTGAATATCGGAATGGTTTACTAACAAGTGCACCGACTGGACAAAGATCTATGACATTTCCGGATAATTCTGAATCTACAGTCTTGCCAACAAACGACAGTATTTCGGAATGCTCGCCCCGTCCAGCCATCCCAAGCTCCATAATGCCTGCGATTTCCTGTCCAAATCGTACACATCGTGTGCAATGGATGCAACGGGTCATATCAGTTGATATCAATGGACCTAAATTTTTATTTACTACCGCCCGCTTTGGCTCAGAGTAACGTGAACCACTTGCACCATATCCAACAGCAAGATCTTGTAGCTGACACTCTCCACCTTGATCGCAAATTGGGCAATCCAGCGGATGGTTAATCAGCAAAAACTCCATAACGCCTTTTTGCGCAGTAACTGCTTGCTGAGAATGAGTAAAAACTTTCATTCCATCCATCACTGGTGTCGCACAAGCTGGTAATGGCTTGGGAGCTTTTTCCACCTGCACTAGACACATACGGCAATTCGCTGCAATGGATAGTTTTTTATGATAGCAAAAATGGGGTATATACACACCGACCTGTTTTGCACCATCCATGATGGTACTTCCTTTGGGCACAGATACTTGTTTACCGTCGATTTCTATATTGACCATCTGTTAATTCTTTATTTAATCACGAATATTAATTGACGAAATTGCTTATTTAATTAATCAAACCAAACATTTCTTATGTTCTATATGATAAACAAATTCTTCTCGAAAATGCTGTATCATTGCGCGGACAGGCATGGCAGCTGCATCACCTAACGCACAAATTGTTCTTCCTTGAATGTTGTCAGCAATATTATCTAGCAAATCTAAATCTTCGGGGCGTCCCTTGCCATGTTCAATGCGATTAACAATGCGATAGAGCCAACCAGTTCCTTCTCGACAGGGCGTACACTGACCACAAGACTCTTCATAATAGAAATATGATAGACGCTCTAACGCTCTTACCATGCAGGTTGTCTCGTCCATGATAATGACTGCACCCGATCCAAGCATCGACCCAGCTTTGGCAATAGAATCATAATCCATGTCTGTTTGCATCATTATTTCTCCGGGCAAAACAGGCATTGATGAACCACCTGGAATGCATCCCTTCAATTTCCGTCCTCCTCGCATCCCACCAGCCATCTCTAGCAACTCCGCAAAGGGTGTACCAAGCGGTATTTCATAATTTCCTGGCTTATTAACATGACCTGACACCGAAAATATCTTGGTACCACCATTATTTGGTTTGCCTAGCTGCAGATATTTATCACCGCCATGCCGAATGATCCAAGGCACCGAAGAAAAAGTTTCCGTATTGTTGATGGTTGTGGGCTTACCGTAGAGTCCATAATTTGCTGGAAAGGGAGGCTTAAACCTCGGCTGTCCTTTCTTTCCTTCTATTGACTCTAATAATGCAGTCTCTTCACCACAGATATAAGCACCATATCCATGGTGATTATATAGATGAAAACTAAATGATGAACCGAGGATATTATCACCTAAATATCCTGCATTCAGAGCTTCTTCTACAGCCTCTTCCATGCGCTCGTAGGTTTCCCAGATTTCGCCATGAATATAGTTATAACCGGCTTTAACACCCATTGCATATGCTGCAATAATCATCCCTTCAATCAGAAGATGAGGATTAAATCGCATAATATCGCGATCCTTAAAAGTACCCGGCTCACCTTCATCTGAGTTACATACAATATATTTATCACCTTCATAGCCTTTAGGCATGAAGCTCCACTTTAATCCAGTAGGAAAACCAGCGCCACCACGACCTCTAAGGGCAGATTTTTTTACCTCTTCTATGATTTCTTCAGGCGTAATTTTCTTGGCTAATATTTTTCTTATTGCAGCATAACCTTCTCGCTTTTCATAGCTTGTTAATCGCCAATTATCTGGATCAGATGGATCGACCCCATTCATTAATGTTTGTGGATATTTATTCATTTATCCAGTTCCTCCAACAATTGATCAATCATTTCGTTGGACATGAAACTGCACATGCGTTTATTATTAACTAACAACACTGGCGCATCACCACAAGCTCCCAAGCATTCACCTTCTTTAAGTGTAAATTTCCCATCCGCCGTGGTTTGGTTATATTCTATTCCTAGTTTTTTCTTTAAGTAAGCTGCACTTTCATTACTACCTGATAAAGCACAAGGCAAATTTGTACAAATTGTAATTTTGTATTTACCCACCGGCTCGAGGTTGTACATATTATAAAATGTAGCCACTTCATATACAGCAATAGGAGGCATATCTAAATATCTAGCCACAAAATCCATTGTTTCACTCGCCAACCAGCCTTTTTCTTCTTGCGCGATTGCCAATGCGGACATAACTGCAGATTGTTTTTTATCAATCGGATATTTAGCGATCTCTCGATCTATTCTTTTAAGGGATTCAGTACTTAACATCGTCTATTATCTATCTATTTCGCCAAATACAATATCTTGCGTACCTATGATCGCAACTACATCGGCGATCATATGTCCTCGTGACATTTCGTCCATTGCAGCCAGATGTGCAAATCCAGGTGCGCGTATCTTAAGTCGATAAGGCTTGTTTGCCCCATTGGATACCAAATAAATGCCGAACTCGCCTTTCGGATGTTCTACAGCTGCATAAGTCTCACCCGGTGGAACATGAAATCCTTCAGTAAATAGCTTGAAATGATGAATCATTTCTTCCATATTTTGTTTCATATTAACTCGAGATGGTGGTGCCACTTTATGATTATCTACGATTACTGACCCAGGATTCTTACGGAGCCAATCAACGCATTGCTTTATGATTCTATTCGATTGACGAAATTCTTCCATACGTACCAAATAACGATCATAGCAGTCACCGTTCACCCCAACCGGTATATCAAACTCGACACGATCGTATACTTCATAGGGTTGCTTCTTCCTTAAGTCCCACTCCACTCCTGAACCACGCAACATTGGACCTGTAAAACCTAACGCTTTTGCCCGCTCAGGTGAAACGATACCTATATCAACCAGCCGTTGCTTCCAAATTCTATTATCTGTTAATAATGTCTCATATTCATCGACATACTTAGGAAACCGATTGGTAAAATCTTCAATAAAATCTAATAAAGAACCTTCTCGGTTTGCATTTCTCGCACGAGTCTGTTTTTCATTGTGAATTTTTGAGGATTGATATTTGGGCATTGTATCCGGCAAATCTCTATATACACCACCTGGCCTGTAATAGGCTGCATGCATTCTTGCCCCAGACACAGCTTCATAACAATCCATCAAATCTTCTCTTTCTCGAAAAGCATAGAGAAACATTGTCATAGCACCCACGTCAAGTGCATGTGCACCAATCCATAACAAATGATTCAGTATGCGAGTAATTTCATCAAACATTACCCGTATGTATTGTGCTCTCAGCGGCACTTCAATTTGCAATAACTTTTCAATGGCCATAACATATGCATGTTCATTGACCATCATAGAAACATAATCAAGACGATCCATATAAGGAACCGATTGAATATATGTTTTATTTTCCGCCAATTTTTCTGTTGCGCGATGCAACAATCCGATATGAGGATCGGCACGTTTCACCACTTCACCATCTAACTCCAATACTAGTCGCAGAACACCATGTGCCGCCGGGTGCTGTGGACCAAAATTCATGGTGTAATTACGTATCTCAGCCATAGGTTACTTAAAGTCTTTTCAAAAAATAATAGCGAGGCAGGAAATATCAAGTGAATTACTATTCACAGTCCCCATAATGTTCTTCTCGTATCACGAGCGGAGTTATTTCCCTAGGCTCGATGCTAACAGGCTGATAAATAACTCTTTTCTGCTCTAAATCATATCGCATTTCAACATTTCCTGTTATTGGAAAATCTTTTCTGAACGGATTACCTATGAAACCATAATCTGTTAATATGCGACGCAAATCAGGGTGACCAACAAATACAATCCCATAAAGATCAAATGCCTCCCGTTCAAACCAGTTAGCAACAGGCCACAATTCTGTTACCGAATCAATGACTGGATATTCATTACTCTCAGCCATCACTCGAACGCGTAGTCTGTGATTGAGCGTAACCGAGAGCAAATGATAAATTGCAGCAAAACGTTTATCTTGTAAGAGATGTTTAGTAGTTAGATGATCGCCGTACGTTGAATAATCAATTCCACATATATCAATCAGCGTATCAAAACTTAATACAGGATCATCACGCAATATCTTGCATACTGTGAGTATATCTTCAGCTCGTACCATAATAGTTAGCTCACCAAACTGATCTTGTAGGTTAATCAATTTATTTGCCAATAAATTCTGCAAACTTACGGCGAGATTTTTTGATTCAGAAAAGTTTGACATATTTAGATTATCGAGCAATGGTGTTGGTACGATTGATCTTGTTTTGTAATTGAATAATGCCATACAGTAAAGCTTCTGCAGTCGGTGGGCAACCTGGCACATAGATATCAACTGGCACGATGCGATCGCACCCACGCACTACCGAATAAGAATAATGATAATATCCTCCGCCATTTGCGCAAGAACCCATTGATATTACCCATCTTGGCTCAGCCATCTGATCATAAACTTTACGCAAAGCAGGTGCCATTTTGTTACACAAAGTTCCTGCCACAATCATTACATCCGATTGACGGGGACTTGGTCTAAAAACTATTCCAAAACGATCAAGATCATAACGAGATGCTCCTGTTTCCATCATCTCAACAGCACAGCAAGCCAACCCAAAAGTCATTGGCCACATTGAGCCAGTACGCCCCCAATTGATAACCGAATCTAGGGTTGTAGTAATAAAACCTTTATCAAGAGCTCCTTCTATACTCATAGCATCAATCCCACTCTAATGCTCCCTTCACCCATTCAT
>JAUSMW010000095.1 GCA_030645815.1 Candidatus Saccharimonadota bacterium | reverse complement strand
ACCAGGTACTCGAACAACAACTGGTGGTATAGCTAATAATTGGAAATTATATTGGTGTGATAATACTTGTGCTAATCCTCCCCTTCAAAACGATATCCATTGGCAGCTTTTATCTGGAACACTACCTTGCGGAGCAGGTTGTACTGTTCCAGCTGGCCAAGAAGGGAACGTCAAGTGGATCAAGTGGGAGGTTGGTAGTGCTAACAGTTATATTTGGGATAGGTTTGAAAATTTTGCTGCTCCAATCGCGAATTTAACCGTAGTTACCAATTCAAATGCTTCTGGGACAATCACAAACTCTGTAACAGTAAAAGCAAATAACGTTTGTCAGACGGGGTGTTCGGCTAGTCGGGTGATTAGCTCCGACAATAAACCACTTTTCGAGTTCGCGTATCAACAATCAACAAACAGTAGTTGTGCCGGTGGTCCGGGTGGGTCGGGGAGTATCGTAGTCCAGTCGGGAGCTACTTATTGCGCTTTATCTTCAATAGCAAATCAAAACGGATCGCATGGAGACGCTAATGATGTTTATTACACTATGAGGTTGCCGGATAGAGACTACCTCGACCCGCTTTATGATCCTTCATCAGATGCAAATGTTGCTCCAAGTGAAAAATTTGCGCTGTGTTTACGGAATGGCCCCTTAACTAACGTTTGCCCAGATGCAAATGGGGTTCTTCAAACCAACCCAAGCTGGTTACAGCCTGAAAGTTATAATTGTGCGTTGGCTCCAGGCTCAATCTGCACGGTGACTTGGCATATTCCGAAAATATACGCTAAGTATAAATATCCCCCGATAGAACCTTACGCATATGTTTTTTGGATTCAGGTTAAAACAAAACCAGGTTTAGCTGATCAACAAAAGATTTGTTTAACACACTGTACGTTGTACTCGCTTACTACAACTCCAGCAAACGGTAACAACAATCTCCCTTTCGGAACAACAAATGAAGTTACTATTTCTGCGAGTGTGGATCTAGCTTTTACACATAACGTAGACCAAAGTTTGTTAAGTTGTGGAGCAGGCAACTCTGTTACATACTCTATTACATATCAGCACAATACCTCAACCGGTGGTGTGGATAATCTTTATGTCCTTGATCGATTACCAGAAATAACAGGTGTAACCCCGCCATTAAGATTGATATATGCTAGTCAGAACAATGCCAATGCCCCAAACACCAACGTGTATTTTCTGACCAGTGTGTCTAGAAAAGGACTT
>JAUSMW010000088.1 GCA_030645815.1 Candidatus Saccharimonadota bacterium | reverse complement strand
GTCTTTGTACGAGTTAACATAGTCGCGAAGTGCATCAACAATTGGCTCTTCATGAGTCAGACCGACACCTAGCTCTGTTCCATTTGCTAGTTTTGTTTTGAACCAGTTATCAACTTTTGCGTCGTCCCAACGATCTGTTTTTTCCCAGATATCTCGTGGCTGCAGTGTAGTCATGGCTAACTCTTGCCCGCCAACCTTGTTCATTTCTTCACGAACAATATGTTTGATGTTTTCTATCACTCGTAGGCCTAGTGGTAAATATGCATACACACCCGCCATTTCTTTATGGATGAATCCTGCGCGAATTAATAGCTGTGCATTGCGTGCAACTTCGTCACTAGGCGTATCTTTGCGAGTTTTGGTAAATAGCTGACTGCGTTTCATTGTCTATCATTTTACTATACTAATCTCTATTGCAGTAGTTTTTGCAAAGCATTTTGTATATCAGGTTGCAAAAATAATATGACATATGCGACGAGGTTTTTGAGCATATGCACACCAACACCCGCCCATATAGAACCCGTTTTTTCACGCAAGTAACAGAGTATCAAAGATAATGCGAATACATCTACGCCAACATTCCATTGCATATGGACCAGTCCAAAAACAACACTAACAATTATTGTTGTCCACCAAAAACTGAGGTTTTCCCGCAGTCGACTAAATAGAAAACCGCGGAATATAGTTTCCTCGATAATTGGCGCCAGCACAACCAGTGCCAAAAACGCCATTATGTACTCGAGTTGGCTGCCTAGCTGTTCAAAACCAAGCTCCTGCTGTTGTTCTATATCAAACCCTGGTATCAACTGCCCTATCAATAGAAACAAAGTGCTCAATAAAAAATAAAAGCCATACCCCAATAATACATACAAAAATAGCATCCCCGTTGGTCGCTTTACAATGCCCAATATCTGAGGTAATCCTTTTGCGGAATTTCTAATAGCTGTGAAGGTCCCCAGGATAATAAAAAGTGTCAATGCATAGGAAACAGCCGATGCAATGAATTGTATGGTTGCACTTTTTGAGATTACCTCGCTCATGATGCCTGACTCTGACAGTCCGACAAACAAAAAACCAACTATAACCTGAGCCACAAAAAAGCCATATAACACCAAACCTACAGCACCTATACACTGTAAAAATTTAGAGCGCTTGGATTTTGAAGACATCTGCCACCGTTATCACTACAACTAGCGCCATCAAGCCCATAAAGCTATACCCAACTATCTTTTCCTCGAGTTCTTTTGTGAGTGGCTTGCGGATAGCCTTAAATAAATATGTCAAAAACAGCCTACCGCCATCGAGTGCAGGTATTGGTAATACATTCATGACTGCCAGTGTCAACGAAATTATGGCTGTCAAAAATAGCAAAGTTGATACGCCAGCAGTTTGGGCGGCTGGAAAGAATACGCCTATGATACTAAGTGGTCCGCCAACTGAATTGCCAGCGGCTGATAGTTCTTTACTACCCTTTTCTTTGGTTGCCTGGTCGCCACTGAACTGTGCTGAAATTCCACCAACTAGCTTGCCCACCAAATCGCCTAAACCCTTTAGTGTGACGTAACTAAACTGTGCAGTTGTACCTATGCCAACTATTGGTGCGGACCAAGTAGAGTATCGTACGGTCTGCGTACTAGTTGCAACACCCAAAACACCTTTGCTACTGCTAGGCATATACCTTAGCTGGACAAAGACTGCAAACGTCTGACCATCGCGATCGTATTTTACTTCTACCTTTTTACCCTGATTGGCGCTAGTAACTCTGACTAAATCCTTTGCGTTAACTATCTTTTGACCAGCCACACTGACAATTTTGTCATTAACCTTGAGTCCTATTTTTGATGCTGGCGAGCTGCTGTCTATATATGTGACCTTTAGTGGTGTTTCCACTTCCTTTGTATCCATTGGCACTGTGAATTGGTTTGGTAGAACTTTTGGGAAACCTATGATAGCCAGAACTGACAAAGCTAAAATGGCAAAAAGCCAATTCATACCAACACCAGCTAATAGTACTTTCGTTTTTACACCCATACTAGCGGCTCCGTAGTCGCCTTTCTTGCTAGCAGAATCGTTTTCTCCTTGCATTTTCACAAAACCACCTAGTGGTAACCAGTTAATCGTAAACAACACACCATTTTTTAAATACACACCAGCTAGTTTGGGTGGAAAGCCTATGCCAAATTCTTCGACTACAATACCATTACGCCGGGCAACTATTGCGTGACCGAGCTCGTGTATAACAACCAAAAATGTCAGCAGCAGCAAGCCTACTAGGATTTGAAACAAGAAATACAATACTGCTCCGTCCATTATTACCCCCCGTAGCGCCTCGTACGATTATTATATTCCTCGATAACCGCGGTTACGTCTTCTGGGCCCATATCTGGCCAACTCTTGTCTACAAACATCAGTTCGCTATATGCAGCCCGCCATAACATAAAGTTACTGAGACGCTGTTCACCGCTAGTACGAACTATTATGTCACATGGAGGAACATCTGGAGCATATAAATGGTTACTGATGTTTTCTTCAGTTATTTCATCCCCACTTGCAACCAACTTTTTAACAGATTCAACAATTTCTTTTTGGCCACCATAGTTAAAACACACTAAAACTGTAGCTCGCTTGTTACTAGCTGTCTTTTTCTCGGCGGCACGCGCTGCTTGAATAATCTTTTTATCCAGCCTATCGTCGGTTCCCGCGATAATTATTCGAACGTCCTCTCCTACTACTTCGTCTAAATCAGATGTAAACATTCGCAAAAATAGCTTCATCAAATAGTTAATTTCTTTCTCAGTACGATCCCAATTTTCTGTAGAGAATGCATAAAATGAAATATATTTTACTCCAGCATCAACACTTGCCCTGGTAATATCTTTTATTCTGTTATACCCGGCCAAATGACCTTCGTACGTTGGAATGCCATGCTGTTTAGCCCAGCGACGATTGCCATCCATGATGTAGCCAATATGATTTGGTATTTTGTCTTGTGTATCAGTCATTAAATAGTTAAGATTTCTTTTTCTTTCGCCTTAGTTATCTCTTCGATACGCGACTGAAATTCAGAAATACTTTTGTCTAAATCTTTTTCTATACGCTTGTAGTCGTCTTCAGAAAGTTTCTTGTCATTCTTTGCTTGCTTTGCGTCTTTTAGGCCGTCACCACGAATATTACGTAGTGCGATTCGACAATCTTCTACCTTTTGTCCTAGTTGTTTGACGATTTCTCGACGTCGCTCTTCGGTTAACTGTGGAACAGGAACTCGTACAATCCGACCATCATCGCTAGGGTTGAAACCTAGGCTTTGATTGCCGCGAATAGCAGACACAATGGGCTCTACATTAGTTGGGTCAAATGGCGTGACTTGTATCATCTGTGGTTCGGGTGCTGTAATAGTCGCTGCCTGGTTCAGTGGCAACTGTGTACCATAAACTTCGACAAAAATACCATCGAGCATACTGGGGTGAGCACGACCTGTGCGGACTTTTTTTAGCTCGTCTTCAAAGTGGCTCAGAGCCGCAGCCATCTTGTCCTCATAAACTTTTGTATCAAACATAATAGAACAATTATAACAGCTTTCAGCTCATTGAAATACTGGTATTACTCGCTAACGCCGAGTTCGATACGTCGTATTTGGCGAACAACGATATTCTCACCTAATTTTGCGATGTGCTCTTTTACCAAATCACCAACTGTTTGGTCAGGATTTTTGATAAATGGCTGTTCCAATAAGGTTTTTTCGGCAAAGTACTTTGCAATCTGACCAGAAATGATTTTTTCAATCATGTCAGCAGGTTTGCCGTCATTCTTAGCTTTTTCGCTGAATTCAGCTTTGACTCGCTCTTTTTCCTCATCAGAGATATCTTCAGACGTAATGTATTGTGGCGCGCTGGCAGACACATGCAATGCAATATCATGCACCAAGTTTTTGAAATCATCAGTACGTGCGACAAAATCGGTTTCACAGTTTACTTCAACTAACACTCCGATACGTCCACTGTGTACATAACTGTCCACTAGGCCTTCTAGTGCTTCGCGTTCGCCTTTTTTCTCGGCACGGGTTAATCCCTTTTTGCGCATTGCTTCAAGGGCCTTGTCGAAATCACCGTCGGTTTCTGTTAAAGCTTTTTTAGCATCAGTCAAACCAACACCAGTTAAATCTTTTAATTTCTTTACTTCGTCCAATGATACGCCCATTATTTTGTCTCCTTTTTGATTGAAGATTGTCCTTCAACAACTGCTTTTTTCACATAATCCAAAATCAAGCTAATACCCTTTATAGCGTCGTCGTTAGCAGGTATAACATAGTCAATATCACTTGGGTCAGCGTTTGTATCTACAATAGCAACTACAGGCAAGCCTAGTTTCTTGGCTTCGCGGACTGCATTTGCGTCAGACAGAATATCCGTCACAAACACAATGCCTGGCTTACCTTCTAGACTTTTGATGCCACCATACTTTTTGTTCAACTCTTCGATTTCTTCTGCATAGCGCTGTACCTCTAGTTTGTTGTAGCGCTTTTCTAGGTCACCACTCGCCATTTTGTTCTCTAGCTGCTGCATGTGCTTGATTTGCGCACCAACAGTCTTAGAGTTTGTCAGAGTTCCACCAACCCATCGTTCTGTGACATATGGTTGATCAACTTCTTGCGCCGCTGTCCGTACAATGTCTTTGGCTTGTTTTTTAGTACCAACGAATAGTACTTTTTTACCACCAGCAACAACTTTAGTTATCTCTGGTAGTGCTACCTCTAAGCCATCAACCGTCTTTACCAAATCAATGATGTGACTGTCTTGGCGTTTGCTGTGAATGTATGGCGCCATTT
The DNA here is from genome assembly GCA_030645815.1 of Candidatus Saccharimonadota bacterium. Lineage (GTDB taxonomy): Bacteria > Patescibacteriota > Saccharimonadia > Saccharimonadales > Saccharimonadaceae > JACPYF01. The sequence continues at coordinate 3,904 of JAUSMW010000088.1, read as the reverse complement.
TAGGATGCCAACGGCTAGTTTTGTGCCCAAAGTGAAGTCCGGCTTCGAGCAGTTCTTTAATATCAACCTTTACGGCCATAGTGTTATTACTCCTTGTTTCCTCACCCGTATACCCTGAGATTTTCAGGAGTTTTGTATACGAGTTGTGTCGTTAAAATATTGTTCGTAAACCAATATACACTATCTCAATCAGTTATACAACTTGACGAACCTCGATCAGGGGTGTTATGTTAGACAAATCGTTTCACAAATGGTTGTGGAGCATGAACATCGGAGAGAGCGTTATGACGTTTTTACGACCTCGTCGCCTCGCGGAGACGGCGATAACGATAGGCCTCTTGTGGCTCATCTGGCAAAGTAATGGCGAGATTTTGGAGTTTCTGCAGACGGAAACCGTCATAGGGATTCCATTTTGGGTAGGCAGCACAACTGGTATAACTGCCCTGTTTCTCACATTCAGCTCGCAATTTCGGCTTGCTGTCTTGCTAGCTATAGCTGGTACGGCTAGCTTGATTTGTGTAGCAGGCTTTTGGTTTTTTAGTTTTTTTACTAGGAGCCGTTACAGCAAAACCCCGCCATACCTAGCGCCTTCTCGACACCGATGATCGAGAAGGCTGCAAAGCCCAGCCAGCGTTCCATTTTTCGGAACTCTGGCTTTTTTATTTGTCTCAACCTTTGACTTTTATCAGTTAAACAGATACAATAGTTCAGATTATGAAAAAAGGAATACACCCTAACAATTATCGTCCAGTCGTTTTTCAAGACGACCAGGCTGGTTTTGCGTTTTTGACTCAGTCGACTGCAAATGCTGACGAAACTATTAAATGGCAAGATGGCAACACTTACCCATTGATTAAAATGCACATTTCTAGTGCGTCTCATCCGTTCTTTACAGGTGAAGAAAAAATCATAGACACCGAAGGCCGTGTTGACCGCTTTAAAGCTCGTTTCGAGGCTGCTGCAAAGCGTAAAGCTGCTCTAGGCAACAAAGCAAAGAAAGCTACTGCCAAGGCTGAGAAAAAAACTGAAGAACCAGTCGCTAGTTAACTAAACCGGGAGGGCTTACTGCTATGAACATCGACACCTCCGCTCTAGTTAGTGAAAAGGCTGAGCTAGAAAATTTCTTGGCTAATCCAAATGCTTTTTCTGACCCTACATATACCACTAAATCAAAACGCCTCAGCGAAATTGATGGCATTTTGCAAAAAAGTGGGCAGATTGAAAGCCTGAAAAAACAAATTCTAGAAGCCAATAGTCTAATTGGTGGTGATGATGAGTTAGCCGAACTAGCAAAAGCTGAAACAGCAGATAACAAGACGAAATTAGCCACTCTGGAAGCTGAGCTGGCAGAAACTCTCACACCACCTGACCCAAATGACAGCAAAAATGTCATCATCGAAATCCGTGCCGGTGCTGGTGGCGACGAAGCTAGCCTATTTGCCAGTGAATTACTACGCTCTTATCTACGCTACTGTGAAACAAACGGTTTCAAAACTGAAATCATGAGCGAAAACGCCAACGATGTTGGCGGCTACAAAGAAGTTGTCTTTGAAGTTAAAGGCGATTCGCCTTATGCATCACTCAAATTCGAGAGTGGAGTCCACCGTGTACAGCGTATCCCTGCAACAGAAAGCCAAGGCCGTGTACACACCAGTACTGTGACAGTCGCGGTACTGCCAGAGGCAGAGGAAACTGATATCGAGATTAACCCAAATGACCTCAAGGTCGATGTCTATCGAGCTGGTGGACATGGCGGTCAATCTGTGAACACAACCGATTCTGCAGTACGTATTACTCACTTGCCTACTGGCCTAGTTGTGACAAACCAAGACGAAAAATCTCAGATCAAAAATAAAGCCAAAGCTATGAGTGTATTGCGTTCACGCCTGTTGCAGCAAAAAATTGACGAAGAAGCCGCCAAAACTGCTAGTGAACGTCGTTCATTAATCGGCTCAGGCGATCGTAGTGAAAAAATCCGTACCTATAACTTTCCGCAGGACCGCATCACAGACCACCGCATAGGTTATTCCCGTTCAAATATCCCCGCTGCAATGAACGGTGATATCCAAGATTTGATTGACGAGCTACGAACAGCCGAACGTGAACTAACAGCTGATAAATAATATGAACATTGATACTTGGCTCACCAAAGCCGTGAAAGATTTGTCCAAAGCGGGCATCGATTCGGCTCAATTGGACGCACATCTACTACTAGCAGCTACTTTGTACCAATCACGAGAATACATACTGTCTCATGGTGAGCAAGAATTGTCAGATACAGAGCTAGCGCAAGCTGATAAATGGCTAAAAAGACGTCTGAATCGTGAGCCAATTGCCTATATTTTAGGTCACAAAGAGTTTTATGGACGAGATTTTATAGTGTCGCCAAGTGTACTGATTCCCCGGCCAGAGTCTGAAGCCATCATAGAGATATTAAAAGAATTAAAACCCGAGACGATTATAGATATCGGTACAGGTAGTGGCTGTTTAGCAATTTCAGCCAAATTAGAATTGCCTAATTGTAGTGTGATTGCAACCGATATTAGCGAAGATGCATTGCAAATAGCCAGACAAAATGCCAGTAGCTTGAATATAGAAGTTACTTTTGCAGTATCGGACTTGTTGTCTGGTATCAAAAATATTACTTCTGATGAACCTGTCACAATAGTTGCTAACCTACCTTATGTCGACGAATCATGGGACGTTTCACCAGAGACTAAGTTCGAACCTAGTATGGCATTATTTGCTGACAATGATGGATTACACCTCATAAAGAAACTCGTTCTGCAGGCATCTAAAAAAATGCGTGACGGCGACCATCTAGTACTAGAAGCGGACAAGCGACAACATGGACAGCTGTCACAATACGCTGAGGAGCACGGTTTTACACTAGAAAAAATCGACGGTCTTATTGTGCTGTATACGCTTCGAGCGTAACATCGATATTCTTTTTCTGACCATCGCGCAAGATATTTAAAGTCACTTTGTCACCCGGAGCGTAGCCAGCTAGCAACAATGACAGCCCATTATTTTGGTCAATTTTGGTGCCGTTAACACTCAAGATAACGTCTTTGTTTTGCACGCCTGCTTTTGCCGCTGGACTATTAGCGATGATTGAGTTGCCGTCCGCGTCATAAACATATGCACCCTGCGAGGCTGGTAAGTTAAAGCGCGTGGCAATTTCAGGATTTAACGTCACATATGCAACACCCAGATACGCGCGTTCTACTTTGCCGTTTGCTATCAAGCCCTTGATCAGACCCTTTGCAGCATTGATAGGGATTGCAAAACCAATACCCTGAGAATCCGCTGCAACTGCTGTGTTAATCCCTATAACCTGTCCGCTAAGATTAACTAAGGGACCACCGGAATTACCCGGATTTATAGCTGCATCAGTTTGTAATAAGTTCTCTAACGATTCACCACTCATACTGCCATCTTGCGCGGTGATTGGACGGCCTTTCCCAGATATAATACCGCTGGTTACGCTATTTTTAAACTCACCCAACGCATTGCCAATTGCCAAAACTTTTTGACCAACCTTGACTGTGTTTGAGTTAGCTAATTTTGCTGGAACTAAATCTTTTGGCGGGTCAGTCATCTTTAGAAAAGCCAAATCATTTAGCGGATCAACACCGACTAGTTTTACATCACTATGTACCGTGCCGTCATTCATAACAATTGATACCTGAGTAGCACCATTTACGACATGTTTGTTAGACAAAATATATCCATCTTTACTGATGATGACGCCTGTACCGGCACCTTTTGATGTGGTTTGAAAGTACCCATTATTGGTCACTGAAGTTGTAGTGACAGATACGACGCTAGGCGACACTTCTCTGGCTACTTTTGTAGCTGCCTGCTCGTCGGTACTAACAACTACCGAATTAGTTGCTGTATT
>JAUSMW010000078.1 GCA_030645815.1 Candidatus Saccharimonadota bacterium | reverse complement strand
CGTCTACCTGGACCCATTCTGGGGGGGCTTGGACCCTAAACTCGACCAGCCAAAATATCGCTTTGAATACAGTTACCTCCGGAACTATTGCGCTTAGTTCAGCTGGAGCAACTAACATCACTAGTGCCGCAGCATCCACATTCAAATCAACTCAGACCGGCGGAAATATTCTTTCAATTGGAGCCCCATCGTCTGTGACTTTAGGATCAACTTTGTATGGTCTTTCTATTGATATTGGCACTAATTACGTTGTGGGCAGTAATCATCGTGAAGGAATTATAATCCAACCCTTTACCGGCTCTGCATCAGCAGGAGCATTTACAATTGGCATTGACATTCCCACGATTACCAACGGTGCTGGCAACGAATATGGTATGGCTGTTGGTAACAATTTCGACTACGGTATAGACGTCGGCCTAGCAACCATTGCTTCAATTAGATTGAACTCAGATGCTGGCACGGCAGCAAGTGGAATTACGTTTGGTACCACCAACTCCGCCAACCTTTACCGCGGTACTGCCAACGCTCTCCGAACCGATGATCAGATTCAACTATCAGCTAATGGTAATACTTCGACTACGTGTACTGCCTACGCGACTGGTGGGGCTGAAGGTTGTATTTGGTTTGGCAGTGATACCAATCTTTACCGTGTTGGTGCTAGCTTCCTACAAACTGATGGTAGCTTGTCGTTTGCCACCAGCGGTTCTGCTTTAGTTCTTGGTAGCGCTACCAATGGCAATACCTTTATTACCAAAATCCCTCAAAAAGCCACGACCGGTACTTGTGGTACTGGAGTCGCTGAAGGACTTATTTTCCAAACTAACGGTGCAACTCAAGTTGGACACGCTTGTATTGACGGCCCAACTTCCGCTACACCAGACAAACTCAGATTTTACGCTGAGCAATTTAACGGTACCGCTACCGACCTTGCGGAAAATTATTCTGACGTGAACAACGATCTTGTGGCCGGCGATGTGGTTGCGATTGATACTCAAGCTTTTGTCACAAAAGGAATTATCAAATCAACTTCCGCATACCAGACTGATACGGTAGGTGTTATTTCTTCAAACCCGGGTCTTTATTTGACTGGAATTGGTGAAGATGGTTCAACTGATTTAGTCCATCCAAAACCAGTTGCCCTCTCGGGAAGAGTGCCAGTCAAGGTTTCTACTGAAAATGGTTCTATCAGTGTTGGCGATCCACTCACTAGCTCCTCAACCGCTGGTGTTGCTATGAAAGCCACTAAAACTGGGCAGATAATTGGACGAGCTCTAGAATCATATTCGAATACTACTCAAATCGGTAAAATTGAGGTCTTTGTCCAAAGTGGTTACTGGGTACCAGCTTTAGCTGGCAATTCAATTTTAGCTGAAGGTTCTGCCTTCGCGAACATCAAAAATACTCCTGAACAAATCCTGGCTTTGAACACTTTGGCGACAGATTCTGCTGGTAATACTACTGCCACACTTTCGGCTGGAACGAAATTTACTTGGATCGATAGTTTAGGAAAAGTCGTTGCCTCT
>JAUSMW010000072.1 GCA_030645815.1 Candidatus Saccharimonadota bacterium | reverse complement strand
GAAACGAAAGGATCTATATCAATCGTTGCTATGGTACTGGTGGCAGATGAAATCCCCTCAAACGAGGTAGTGGACATAACTTCGTTACCACTTGTCCCTTCGGCGTCGAGTGTGAACGAACCCGACGCAGTGCCGTGCATCACCAGCTTTCCTGCAATATCTTCTGGGATCGAGATCCATTGCACGTCTCCGTATTTTTCATACTGGACTCCTGGGATATTGAAAATGGTACTTGTTGCAGTGGCGCCAGTGTAGTTACCTGAAACATCTGTAAAGCCAAGAGTCAGCGGCGAATGGAGTGTGAAGTGAAGACGATTTCCCGTGCCTGTAAAAGAAGGCGCCAATGTTGAGATATATTGAGGAAGTGGTGCAGTAGTAGTTGCTGTAAGTATATTTGCAAGGAGTGCTCGAAGTTGTGGAACCTCCAAAATATCTCTATGTACACGACCAAACGGTGTAGCTTCAATACGGTTGTTAATATTATAAGATGGCAAATCTACCCAATATCTTGTACTAAGAGCACCATTTGCCCACAGTGCGCTAGCAGTAACTACCGTCCCGTCTCCATCGATCACGTGCTGTGGACTATATGTTAAAGCATATCCCCCAAAACATACCACTGTACCTAAAACGCATGAAGAGCGCACTTTCTTATACACGATTCCCGAAAAAGTTTCGTTTCCCCATCCAGCAATATCTACCACTTGCACACCAACAGGAGGAATCCAGGAATCTAACTGATCGTGAACAGTTTGTGCAGCGTCAAATAGTACTGGATTATTTATTTCCGGAGTTACCAGATCATCAAGTACTGGCTTAGTACGAGTGCTATCAGTCATAAAGGCTCGGAGCCCAGCCGAGTCATGCACGATACTTCCATATTTACTGGTCCAGTCTGACATAGTAGCTGGATCAAAAGTTATAACTGGGTCAGTTACATTTGAAAAATAGCTAGTAGACGGCAAAAGATTATATATACCTGGCATATTCTGACCAATTATTCGAGATGCATTTGCCGACAATAAAGGTGCTATACCTAACTCCTCTCCATGCAGAAGTGAGGCAACTGTTAATGGCGTCCCTATCTGGGGCACTGCAACAAAAACGACCTTATCAACAAGCTTCGCAGTCTCCACTGATCCTAATTGCTGCATAAGCGCTTTCGCAACCAAACCACCGTTTGAGTGAGCAATGATCGTTACCTTCCCAGTGCGAGAACTTTCTGCCAGACGCCGCAATTCCTGCAATACATAGGGTGATGACGTAGCCGATGTGTAGGAAATGTTATTTCCCGTCTTGTTCCCACTCGCGAGTATTTGAGCCAAAGAGAGACGCCAATCATATGGAACTGGAGCCCAGTCATTGATAGCTCCTGAAGACTTG
>JAUSMW010000066.1 GCA_030645815.1 Candidatus Saccharimonadota bacterium | reverse complement strand
GCATTTACACAAAACGGTCAAACCAATTATGTGGCACACAATTATTCCAATCAGCCTGTAACTGTTACTTTTTCTACTGGATACCAATTAGCGGTTCCTGCTCGAAAAATGGTCACCAGTATGGACAGCCAAATATCGGGTGTATTGACTACCTCGTTTCAACAAGCTTTTGTAAACGGAAGCGTGAAATTGGATGTTGTTCCTTCAAATGGAACTCCCATCAAGGTTGAATTTATGGACGGAACTACTTCGCTTGGAATTGATACCACGGCGCCTTTCACTTGGGATGCTACGAATTTGACATTAGGAGTGCATGGTTTTTACGCAAAAGTGTACGAAGATGCCCTTAAATTCAATGTTACCAATAGTGTTGATGTCATAGTTGGAGATCAATTGCCTTATGGTGGAACCGCCTGGGCTATTCCGGGAATTATCGAAGCGGGAAAATTTGATACTTTTGAAGGTGGAAAAGGCCAAAATATAGCTTATTTAGATATAACTACTGCTAACTTGGGTGATTTTAGAATGGATGAAGCTGTTGATGCTTCAACCCATGTTTCCGAAGGAGCTACAGTTGGTAACATTGCTGCCGGAGAATGGTTGGAATATACCGTTGATGTGGCGCAATCAGGATTGTACTCATTCGCTTTCCGTTATGCTTCAGGCAATTCGGCAGGTGGAGGACCATTTCATTTGGAATTAGATGGACAGTCCATTTCTGACGCTATCACAGTTCCTTCTACGTCTACTACATCTTGGAATGTTTGGGCTACCAAAACAGTTGCCAATATTCCGCTTACACCGGGAAAACATATATTGCGCGTTGCTTTTTCGGCAGGTGAATTTAACTTGGCGAAAATGACCTTTGCCCGAACTGGCGATTTGACTTTTACTTACCCAACGGCTGTTGCAGGGCCAAATCTAAAAGTGATTTTGCCTTCAACTTCCACTAGCATTGACGGTTCTGCAAGCACCGAGTCAGGAGCGAAAGCATTGACTTATGCTTGGACACAAAATTACGGTCCATCGGTTATCCAGTTTTCTGATGCCGCTGCTGCAATATCTACCATAAGTGGATTGGTCGAAGGAATGTATAGTTTGAAATTGACTGTTACCAATACCGATTTACGCACGGATGATGTTGAATTATTAGTTTTGGTTACTAATACTGCCAACGCTCTTCCAACAGTTTCTTTGGTTACACCTGCAGACAATGCCACGTTTACCGAAGGCGATGCTGTTAGTGTTACAGCCAACGCCAGTGATTTTGATGGAACGATTCAACAAGTGAGTTTCTATCAAAATGATGTTTTGATAAGTACAGATGCTTTAGCTCCGTATGCTGCCACTTGGAATCCAACTGCCGGAACTTATGCTTTAACGGCAAAAGCC
>JAUSMW010000063.1 GCA_030645815.1 Candidatus Saccharimonadota bacterium | reverse complement strand
CAAGTGTTACGAAAATGTAGAATGGGTTTGGGGCTATAAAGAAACTGATCACATTGGCGGGCGTGATATATATAGTGGATCTAAGGGCGCAGCTGAAGTCATTATTCATTCTTACTACTATTCATTTTTTAAAAAACCTGGATGCAAAGTAAGAATCGCAACTGGCCGAGCAGGTAATGTAATCGGTGGTGGAGATTGGGCCAAAGATCGGATCGTAGTGGATTGCATGCGCAATTGGTCCGAGCAGCGTCCAGTAGAGATTCGTAGTCCGGCAGCAACTAGACCGTGGCAACATGTGTTGGAACCCCTTAGCGGCTATCTAACACTGGGCGCTGCCCTATTCAATAATCCAGAGCTTACAGGTGAATCATTCAACTTTGGTCCCCGATCTGAACAAAACCGCACAGTTCTGGAACTATTGAGTGATCTGAGCAAGCATTGGCATTTCGCCAAGCCGGAAGATGCTTATGGCGTTACTGGAAATATCCCATTCCACGAAGCCGGTTTGCTGAAATTGAATTGCGACAAGGCGCTATTTCATCTCAAATGGGAGGCAAACCTTGGCTATGACGACTGTGTGAGGTTAGTGAGTGATTGGTATTATCAATACTATAAAGAGTCAGCAGATATGTATGCATTGACGATGGCCCAGATTGAAGAATATGAAAGTCAAGCCAGACAGCGGGGGTTAATATGGACAAAGTAATTATTGAGGCATTACCTCGGATAACCTCGCTAAAACAGATATTTCACCCAAAAGGAGATATCTACCACGCCATGAAAGCCAGCGATACCGGCTTCAATGGTTTTGGTGAGGTCTACTTCACCACAGTTCATCACGGTGAAACCAAAGGCTGGAAAAAACATACCGAAATGCATATGAATCTTGTAGTTCCCGTTGGTGAGGTGTGCTTCTATCTGCACAACGAGGCAACCGCTCAGACTACTGCGTATACATTGGGGCCAGATAACTATGCACGCCTGACGGTACCCCCAGGTTATTGGATGGCCTTTTGTGGCATGTCAACTGGTTTGAATTTAGTATGTAATCTAGCCAGTATTGAGCACAACCCTGAGGAGGCCGTAAACCGGCCTTTGGAAACATATCCGCTA
>JAUSMW010000062.1 GCA_030645815.1 Candidatus Saccharimonadota bacterium | reverse complement strand
AAAGTGTTGGCAATGTAATTAGTGAGATTAAACTTGAGATTGATGGTGTTTCATATATCGGTGAAGCTGTTGCAGCAGAAGGCCCATCAGTAGATTTTGTGTTCAATCTCGACGGAGAAGTTATTGCAAATATGCACGATGAAATAGATATTAACGTCATTCTTGAACTCAAGGAACAATATGGCAACTATCTAAATAGTGAGACTATTAAAGCAAGTGTACTCGTTGATATGACCAAGGCGGAAGGTGCTAGTAATATTGCTCTAGAGAATATAAACGGAAGTGCCATCGGGAAAAAGCTTTTGCTTATGGCTGAGGGAATTATCATTCCTGTTGATGGTTTCTCGTTTGAAACTGAAACTCTAAGTGATAATGACACTGTTGGAGAATTCACATTGGAATTTGATGTTACTGCTTTTGAGAATGATTTCTATATTGCCAATATCGTAAATCAGGTAGGCGTCCCCTCTACTCATGGTGTTAAGTATGCAGTCGAAGGAGGTTCTGCGATTGTGACAGCAGTCTTAAGCTCAACAGCGGATGATGATTTAGATACTTTCGTAGTACATGATGGTGAAACTGAAACATTCACCCTGACGGTGATAATTGATCCTCATGTAGCAGGACAGTTTAGGGTGACTCTTAGCGAGGTCTGGTTCTCAAATCCAAATGGAGAAAGAGCATCTGAATTGTATAATGTCACTCCAGCTACAGATTTTCGAACGAACTATATCGCGATCAATAATTAATGGAACTCACCTAACACTAATTAATCCCCGGCGTGCTTTCTTGGATCGCTCTTACAAAACTTCCCGATGGGGAGTTTTTCTACTTGGGCGGCTACCGGGAATCGGTCACGAATCACTAAGTATATTTGTTCGTCTTCAACTCCAAATCTACTAAGTGTTCTCGACCCCAGCTCGTTCGTTCGCAAGCTCAAATCACTGTGATTTTCGATTCCCGTCCGGAAGCAAAACAGTTTGCTTCCTTATTTGTCATAAACACAAAAACTCCCGAAGGAGTTTCTGCATTTTGGGTGACGTCGTAGAGGATGTTAGAACTGTGTTTGAGAGGTTGGGCGATGCGAGTATCTATATTTCTAACTTTGGAATGGAACATATGTGAGTTACCTCGCCGTATTGTTTCACTATTTAATTATCGATATTTG
>JAUSMW010000056.1 GCA_030645815.1 Candidatus Saccharimonadota bacterium | reverse complement strand
GAATAAAGTATTTTTTTCATAATATTTCTATTATTTATAATCATTAAATAAAGTATTAATACGATTAATATTAACTACACCAAAATCTTTCGAACTATTTGATCTCATTACTCCATTACTAACCGAGCGGTAATAGCCTTTTTTGTAATAGCATCCATCGAAACAACCAGCTCCTGCCACACCACTCCATTTTGTGCAAGTCGAACTAGTGTCACAATTTACTGAAGCTGTAACTGATGAGGCAGGCATGTTTTTTCCAGCTTCCTCATATTCATCAGCCAAGCCAGCAAAAGAGTGACCTAGCTCATGGACTGTAACTGAAGAGTAATTTCCGTAAGTCATTGAAACCATAGCGTATTGACCAGCCCAGCTTCTAAAATAACTATCAGCCAAAACTACTACTTCATCATAGGGGCAAGAAGCTGCCAAGGCCATAATGTTGACGGCTTTGCAATTTGCTCCAGTATCACATCCAAGATTTTGCACAACGTCAATTCGTTTTATATTTACTTTATTTTTATTAGCATTAAAAGGAATGATAGAAAATAAATAATCACTTGCAGTTTTGACTTTAGTTGCAAATGTGGAAATTTCTGCACTATCAAATTGATCTGGAATAAATAAAATATTAAACTTATCATCAATGCTACCGCTATCAAGCGTTGATAAACACTTTATTGATTCAGATAAAAATAAAGTCCTGATATTATCATGTGTTTCATAAGTCGTTTGTCCGTTTCTTAATAAACTAATATCAAAATAATACCGATCTGCACTTGACCCAACCGCTGTCCAAGTATTAGCCCAAACACCATCGTTTGCTAATAAATCATCGTGTGCACCATCGTCGTAAAGCATGAAAGTTAAAAGTTGTTTAGCATCTGGATTTTGAATATAACCACGAACATAAGTTGCCCCCACCGCCCTTAGGCGAAATGTCACTAAATTCCCCCGCTCGATAGACATGTCATTAGTCGCCGGTAATAACATCTCAACCTTAACTGCACAATCATCCACATAACCATCACAATCTTCATCGATTCCATTATCGCAATCTTCAGTCATTCCGGGATTAATATTATTATTATCATCATTACAGTCTTTTCCGTCCATATCACATGCCAAACTCTCGATTAAGCCATAGCCATCGTTATCAACATCAAGGCAAACAGCTTCAGTCACTTCCAACACAACTGTTGCAGAGGCACTTTCTCCCGTATCACTTGTACCCGTTATTGTCAACAAGTGCTGACCGAGAGACATTGCACTAGTATCCACCATAATTGAATTACTTAGTAGGCCATCTTTGTCGGAAGATATTGAGTAAGTACTCCTAGGCGAATTAACACTAAACTTAACCGATAAATAAATAATTTCACCTTTTTCTACACTACTGAGCTTTGGCCACGCTTCCAAAAATGGTTCATTAGTTATCTCGATTTGAAGCTTTTCGGTGTAAACCGCCCCACCTAAATCAGTCGCTGTAAAAGTAATATTATGGACTCCAACTGACAAAGTATTAGACATGAAAAAATCTTTAGTTCCGATAATTCCATCCTTATCAGATAACCAAGAAATTGTGACATTGACCCCCATCGGCACCCAGCTTACGAAATAGACGTTTTCTCCTTGCAAGAATTTTTGGCCAGACATTGGCGCCTTGACAGGGATATAAAGCGTTGGTTTTGGCTTTATCTCTAATTCTTTAGTCACAGTGGACACCTGTCCATCGGCATCGACAGCAGTAATTGTGAAAGTATGTTTTCCTAAAGAAATAATATCCCCGGAAAAAGTTCTTTCTAAGCCAGTATAAATAACGCCATCAATATTTGATTCTACTTTATATGTATATGGGCCTTTTCCACCTGTCGCCAAATACTCAAAAGACAACTCGGCACTCTCGTAAAGCATTGACTCTTCTGGGGAAATAATAGAAAGCGTCATTTTAGTCTCACCACACACATCATCACCAGCACCATTACAATTTTCATCAATTCCATTTCCACAAACTTCAGCCTTACCAGGATTAATACTTAAACTTGTATCATTGCAATCATTTCCATTCATGTCATTACCCGTAAAAACTGTTGAAGGGCACATTGAATTATTGCCATAAAGCTTCATAGTTCTGTCACAATAACCGTCACGATCATCATCACAACCTTCATCGGCTACGCCACTACAATTATTATCCACTGAATCACAAGTTTCTGTTCCGCTCGGGTTTGACCATTCTTGATTGTCGTTGCAGTCAATTACTTTTCCGTCATCCCCTGCGGTGCCAATAGCGCAATTATCAAAACCATCTTTGTCGTTATCAATACAAGTTGAACAATTTTCATCAGTTTGGCCATCACAGTCGTTGTCGATACTGTCAGCACATTTTTCTACTGCTGGGGCAATTTCTCCGCTGCAAGTTCCCCAAGATCCATTTGTACAGGTTTGAGTTCCGGCTTGACAGGCGCCAGTGTTGACTCCACATGTTTGAGTTTGACCATTGGTGCAAGTACAACCTTCATCAGTTTGACTGTCACAATCGTCATCGACACCGTTACATTTTTCGGCAACTCCAGGATTGATGCCAATATTTGAGTCGCTACAATCATTGCCAAAAGCATCGTTGGCCAGATTTGATTTAGGACAAACTGAAACTGGATAATTGTAAAAACGAATAGCAGAATTACAATAATCATCACCATCACTATCACATTTTTCGTCAATTTCGCCATTGCAATTATTATCAAAATTGTCACATGTTTCTGGCGCCCCTGGGTTTTTGAACCAGCTGGCGTCATCACAATCAATTACTTTTCCGTCGTCGCCTTCGCTTCCTACACCACATCCATCATAGCCATCACTGTCGTTGTCAGCACAGCACACGCCACTTTCATCTACCTGGCTATCGCAGTCATTATCAACTCCGTCGCAAATTTCAACTGCTCCAGGACTTCTGTCCCAGGCCTTGTCGTTACAATCCTCCGCTTTTCCGTCATCTCCCAGCTCACCCGTAGCACAAGTGTCATAACCATCTTTATCACTATCCACACAAGCGCAACCTTCATCAGTATTTTTGTCACAATCATTATCAACTCCATCACACTTCTCAGCTGTGCCAGGATTTACGCTCGCATTCGTATCATCACAATCGTTGCCAAGTGTTCCTTCACCTTTGAATGCAGTTAACGTACACATCGTATTTCCG
>JAUSMW010000050.1 GCA_030645815.1 Candidatus Saccharimonadota bacterium | reverse complement strand
TAGTTCTTGATACTGCAGGAAGCTTACAAACCACCAATGGTCAAACTCTTACCATCGGTGGGGGTACATCAGGAAATCTTGTTATTGGTCAATCAGGTAAGAATATCACTCTCCCGGGATACACTGGTCAAAATGGAATTCTATATGCAACTCAAACAACAGGAGTACTTGCACAAGCAACAACAGCCTCAACAGGCCTATGTCTTGTATCCGGTGCTTCTGCTCCTTCCTGGACTACATGCCCAGGTGGAACAGGAACAACCCAATGGGATATTGCAAATGGTGCTATTTATTCAGGCAACTCCACTCTTGACCTTCTTCTTGGAGGAAATGCAACAACAAGTGCTAAGTTTGCAGTACTAAATATAAATAGCGGAACACCAACTGCTTCTCTATCAGCAGGCCTTGCTGGTGGAGCATTCCTTGATGCAACAGGCTCTTTGCAGACAACTGCAAAACAAACTCTCACCCTTGGAGGAGGAGATACGGGAAATATAAGCATTGATACAGCAAGTGCTAATAGCATTGCTATAGGAGCTACCTCAAACAATATAACCCTTGGACATATAACAACTGCCACTACCAACATTAGTGGAGGGAATATTAACCTCAATGGAAATACAAATGTTGCATCAGGAAATGATTTTACCGTCGTCTCAGGCGAAACAATCTTCACAGGTGCTGCAGCCGGAGGCCTCACTACCTTTAAAGTTAATAACCATACATCGGGCGGAAGCATTGCTGTATTTCAAAATGCTGCAGTTGATGTATTTACGATTACAAATGGCGGAGGTGTAACAGCAACAAATACTCTTACAATTTCTGGCTCAAGACTTGGAGGCGCAGCTGGGCTTATCGTCAATCAAGGCGGTGCGTCTACGAATGATATCTTCGCAGCATCGTCCTCAGGTGTAACCAAATTCACCATCAAAAATGACGGCACTGCTTCTTCGTCAGCAGGATTTACAATTGATGGAGTTGGTTCAGTTCAATCAACAAATAACCAAAGTCTAACCCTTGGCGGAGGAACAACAGGGGACCTTACCCTCGGACGTTCTTCACAAAACCTCTTCTTACCTAACTTCACAACAAGCTACGGACTACTCTATACAACATCAGCTGGACTTATGGCACAGGTTGGATCAGGCTCAAATGGTCAGTGTTTAAATGGAAATACAAGTGCTGCACCTACTTGGGGAGCTTGTGATGGCGCAGGAAGTGTAAATGTTTGGGACAGCGCCAATGGAATAATCACTCAGGGAAATACAACACAAGATCTTCTGGTAGGCGGAACCTCAACCGACTCTGCGAAATTCGCAATACTTAATATTAATGGCTCCGGTCCTGCAACAGCAACAATTGCCGGAAACATGATCATAATGCCTCAAAATGGCGTAGGAGGTAGACTTGGAATTGGACTTACCAATCCTTCATACAATATAGATACGACAGTTGTTAATGGCCAGAGAGGTCTAAATGTTACCGGTACTACCTCAACAAATGGTCAGTCATTCTATGGCAATTACAATACTCTTTCCTACACAGGCGGCTCCGGTAGCCCGGGAATAATTGCAGGCACGAGAAATGATGTGTCTATCACTGGAGCTAACAGTGTTAACTCACGTGTATATGGGACATACAATTCCTTGACTCTAGGTGCAACTGCAAATAGTGCTTATGGAAGCTATAACATCTTTGATCCACAAACATTTACTTCAACTAATATGTATGGGTATTACAACGATTTTGGTAACGACGTATCATCAAGTCAAGATGGATATGGACTTTACAATTTGGCAAGCCCGGCAAGTCAATCGATATCAACCAAGACAGGTGTTTACAACAAGTTTGACAACATAACAGGCTCTATCGGTGTTAGGAATGTTTTCACCGCAGAACAGACATCGGTTAACCTCAAAGGTCTTATCAATGATTTCTCAAATACCGCGGCAGTCAATGGACTTGGATACACCGGTGTCGAGAATAACTTCACGACAACACGTGGAGGCAACTATATAGGAATTGACAATACAATTACATCTACAAGTGCCACCTCACTTGTTTATGGAGTCATGAATACCTTGGCAATTGGTGCAGGAGCAACGGGCGGAGATATATATGCCGTTTACAATGACATTACGAATAATGGCGGAAGCACGGGCGCAACAATTTTCGGAGACTATACCCAACTCACAACCACAGGAACATCCACTCCGAAAAGCTATGGACTTTATGTTCTTGATGCAACGGGGACTACTACAGGCACCCAATATGGAGCCTACTTTGCCCTCAATGACGCTGATGCCACCAAGAATTGGGCTGTATATGTAGAAGATGCGTCCTCCAACTCCTACTTCGGAGATAATGGAATTGACTGGGGTACCGGTGGAACAGCAGATACAACTCTCATCCGTGGTGCAAGTGGACAATTAAATCTCACAGGAAGACAACAAATTACTGGAGGAATTACAGGCGGAAATGCCGCTCTTATCGTCAACCAAAATGGCATATCAACAAATGACATATTTGCAGCCTCTGCATCGGGTGCTACAAAGTTTGTCATCAACAATGATGGTACTGCCTCATCTTCTGCTGGATTTACCATTGATGGAGTTGGAAATATCCAATCAACTCTTGGTCAAACTCTCACCATCGGAGGGGGAACTAGTGGAAACTTAGTGTTAGGTCAATCAGGAAAGAATATTCTCTTTGGCTCCTCTACTTTTGCAAATTGTTCTGCACTTGAAACAGTTGGTGGAATACTTGGTTGTGGAACAGATGACACCGGTGCTGGTGGAGCAGATAACTTCTGGCAGTATAATTCTTCAACAGGAATTGTTGCAAATGGGAATCTCACGACTGACTTCTTACTAGGAGCAACCTCAACAGCAAGTGCCAAGTTTTCGATTACCAATGTTGCAGGCTCACTCTCACCTGTTGCATCGATATCTGCAACTACTGCATCTGGTGGCAACGGAAATGGAATCGTTTTGGGAGCTGATGGAACTATCCAAAGCTTGCGGAACAATAATCTAACCATTGGAGGCTCCACTACGGGCAATATCTTACTCTCCCCCAATAATGGTTCTGGTGGGTTTGTGAATCTTACTGGAACTTTAAACATCGCAAACGCCACTACTAGTAATTTAGGGGTCTTTGATACCTCCAATTCAAGCGCCAATGGAGTCTCGATAGACATTAATTCAAGTTCAACTCAATATGCTTTAAATGTAACTAGCAATAACGGCTCAACTACAGGATTGTACGTCAGAGGGGATGGGAAGGTATCAGTCGGTGGAGATGATGGGTCTTCTATTGGAAGTGCCTTTGAGGTTGATGCCCTAAATGCTGCCGGTGTTGTGTCAGAACAAGTGCTCTTTGGTACTGCAGTACAACTCATTACTTTAGCGGATGGGGCAACTCTTGCAACTCAAAGACATAACCAATTCCGTGCTCCAGATGTTAGCGGTGTTGTAGGGGGAAGTACCGAAACCATAACAGATGCAGCTACTGTATACATTGATGGAGCCCCCACAGGTTCCAACATCACTTTTACAAATGGGCCTTATGCATTATGGGTAGATAGTGGACTCACAAGATTTGATGGAGGAGCAACGCTATCTGGAAATCTTGTATTTACCGGTAGTCAAACCATTGCGAACAGGAACTTTGCGCCACTTACAATTGGCGATTCCCAAACAGGTGAATTAGTCTTGTCGGGAAGAGGCGGAAGTAATACAGGAATAAAGTTTGCAGGATATTCAGATTGTACCTTAAAGTCGGATACAAACGGATTGATTTCATGTGGAAGTGATAATCTTGGAGCAAACTTCTGGCAGTACAATGCTTCCACTGGAATTGTTGCGAATGGTAATTTAACGACAGACCTACTATTGGGTGGGACATCTACCGCCTCTGCAAAGTTTGCAGTAACTGGAATAAATGCAGATACACCGGTTGCAACACTTTCTGCTTCAAATGGACGTGGCCTTTCGATTGGATATGATGGCTCAATCCAAACTACGCTTAAACAAAGCTTGACCATTGGAGGATCAACAACGGGCAATATTACACTCTCTCCCAATGGTGGCAACGGCACTGTTACATCAACTGGAAATCTTATACTCGCATCAGGGAAAGCGTTATTAATTGGCACAGATTCGGTACTCTCTCAATTTGGAAGCGATACAATACGGGTTGGTGCAGGAGCAGGGGCTGCTCTTTCGACCGGAAGCTACAATACAATGCTTGGATTTAATGCAGGAAACATCGTATCCTCAGGAGCTGATAATGTCCTCATCGGCGCAGAAGCAGGACTCTCCACAAATGCAAGCTTCAATACATTCGTGGGTAGTGGCGCCGGACGCTCCAACACATCGGGTAGAAGCGGTGTATTTATCGGCTATAACGCAGGCTACAATGAAACGCTTTCCAACAAGCTTTATATAGCAAATTCCAACACAACTACACCACTTATTACAGGTGATTTTGGAGTCCACTCTGTTGGTATAAATACAACATCTGTAAGCATGGGCACAGCAGCTCTAACCATCAACCAGCCTTCAACCCATGATATTCTTGCAGCCTCTGCCTCAGGTGTTACTAAATTTGTCATCAAAAATGATGGCACGGCATCTTCATCGGCTGGATTTACCATCGATGGAATTGGTAATATCCAAAGCACAAACAACCAGACTCTGACCGTTGGAGGAGATACGACAGGAGATATTATCTTAAGCCCTCGTAACTCTGTCTCCGGTTCTGCAATTCTCCCAGGTGCAGACAATACAGTCGCTCTTGGATCATCTCCATCTGCCAGATTTAAAGATCTTTTCCTTGGACCAACATCTCTTCACATCCAATGCAAAACCGGAGATGGATGTGCCCAAAATCTTGATTACTCACTAGGAGTAAATACTACCTCTGGAAGTCTTGAATTTGGTGTTAATAGCACAAGTGGCAACAATCGCGGCTTCCTCTCTCTATCCCAAGGAGGAGTCTTATCTCTAGGAAAAGCTGGTTACCTGAATGGTGTTCTTGCCTTCAATTCATCAGGCGCAGTTACTGCTCCTACCATCTCAGCAGAGGCTGACGGAGACCTCACTCTTTCAGCACCTAGCGGATTTGTAAATATCGGATCAGGAACAGGTGACATCTCACTTGATCCTGGTGCCGGCAATCTAGTCGCCAACCTTTCCTCCACTGGAGACTTTTTGGTCCAAGACAACGGAGCAACTTATGTAACATTTGCAGACAACGCAACAACAACATTTGACTTCCCAGGTACAACTACCGATGCCGTTACTATTAATGCCAACGCTCTGACAACTGGAAAGGCTCTTACAATTGGTTCTGCAACAACATATACCTCAACAGTCAGTCTTACCGGTAACCTACTCAATATTTCAAGAAATCCTACCTCGGGTGCAAGCGGCGTCATAACAACTACCGGAGCGCTCGCTTCTCTTACTGACAACTGCACAATAACATCAGGAACATGTACCAACAGCGCAAATGTTCTGTCTCTTACGCAAAGTTATGGTCTTGCCACAGGAAGTGTTCTAAATATCGCAAATTCAGGAAATGGTGCTGGCGCGACCATCACTTCAATTTCAGGCGGACAAGCAGCACTTATCATCAACAAAACAGGCAATCTAGATATCTTTACTGCAAGCGCATCAGGAGTTGCCAAATTCACGGTTACTAACTCAGGTGGAATTAGACTAGGAACAAATGAGGGCACCTCAAATCAATGCCTACTCTCAGGAGGAGTGGGATCAGGTGCGACTTGGGGGACATGTCCTAGTGGCACAGGTACGACTCAATGGGATATTGCATCAGGTGCTATCTATTCAGGCAACTCTACCCTAGACCTTCTCATAGGTGGTAACTCTACCGCTTCTGCAAAGTTTGCAGTACTGGGAATAAACAACGCACGTGGACAACAGACTGCCTCTATATCAGGTAATTTGGTCCTAGATGCAACAGGATCTTTGCAGACTACAAATAACCAAACCCTCACCATCGGTGGAGATACTACAGGCAATATCATTCTCAACCCAAGAAATGCAGTAGCAGGCGGATTTATTGCGCCTTTTGCTGACAATGTAACCGACCTGGGGTCTTCCCCATCGGCCCGATTTAGAAGTCTATATCTTGGCCCCGGCTCGCTTCATATCATCTGTACAACAACTGATGGCTGCGGACAGACGACCGACTACTCATTTGGTGTAAATACGACAACTGGAAGTTTTGAAATCGGAGTTAATAAGAATTCAAATACTACACCTGCTTTGACTGTTGCACAAGGAAGCAACGTTAATATTACAGGTACTCTTAATGTCACAGGAACAGTTATAAGCAACGGTACCAATGGCGCAACCATTGCATCAGCTACTTGTGTCACAACTCAAAACGGTATCGTTATCGGAAGCGCGGACTGTCCTATCGGCATGAGCCCATTACAATTATCTGCAGGTGTAATAACACAAAGGAACATTACTACTGACTTCCTTCTCGGGGGTGTCTCTACTGATTCTGCAAAATTTGCTATCACAAATATAGTAGGTGCTCGAGGAACTCAAGTTGCTACTCTCTCTGGATCAATAGTTCTTGATTCTGAAGGTAGTCTTCAGACAACGAGAAATCAAACTTTGACTCTTGGTGGAGGAACAACCGGTGACTTGGTTATTGGCCAATCAGGAAAGAATATCACTCTCCCAGGATACACTGGTCAAAATGGTATTCTATATGCAACCCAAACAACAGGAGTACTTGCACAAGCAACAACCGCTTCAACAGGCCTATGTCTTGTATCCGGTGCTTCTGCTCCTTCCTGGACAACATGTCCGGGTGGAACAGGAACAACCCAATGGGACATTGCAAATGGTGCAATATACTCAGGTAACTCCACTCTTGATCTTCTTCTTGGAGGAAATGCAACCTTGTCTGCTAAGTTTGCAGTACTAAATATAAATAACGGAACACCAACTGCCTCTGTTAGTGCAGGAGTTAATGGGGCTCTCTTTGTTACAGCTGATGGAAATATACAAACAACTGCAAAACAAACATTAACAATAGGAGGAGGAAATACTGGAAATATTGTTCTTTCTCCTCTTTCAACAACAACTCTTGGTGGATCAACAGTGTTCTCCTCTCTTTCAACTGGAATAGCACACATTGGTTCAAATGGTCTTCTTTCTTCATCTGCTGTAAATCTTGCATCATCTGATGTAACAGGAATTCTTGGTATCGCAAATGGAGGGTCACCATTCAACCAGAATTCATCTCTTGGAACAATATTTGCAGGTAACTCTACTCTTGATTTCCTTCTTGGGGGGACTGCGACAGAATCTGCTAAATTTGCAATTCTTGGCATAAATGATGCAAGAGGTTCTCAGACAGCTTCAATATCTGGAAACTTAGTATTAGACGCCGCAGGAAGTTTGCAGACAACCAAGATGCAAACCTTGACAATTGGAGGAGATACAACCGGAGACATATTTATAAGACCAGCAAACAGCTTGGGCATGGTACATCTTATCCATGGTATCTCAGGCACAGGAGGGCTCATGCTACAGGACAGTGAAGCTGATGAAACAGCAAAATTTGGCCGTTTGAAATTCGCACACTCTACAAATTCTCAAGCACCTGTAACGGGTCTTATTGGAGCAGTTGGTGGAGGGAGAAACCAACTATACCTAGGAGGAAACTCGTTATCGGAAAATGCAATGACCATGATACGTTTCTTCACGGCTGCCACAACCACAACAGTCACCGGAACTGAAAGACTGAGGATTGACGAAACGGGAGCTCTCACTGTTGGGAATGTACCAACGCTTGGAACTGCAGCCCTAGCGACAATGGATATGAGAGGAATTTCGGGAATCCTTCCTGTTGCATCTGTTTCTGGTGCAACTTCGTTTGCGGCGCTTACTGTTGATAATTCCGGATCCGGTGATATCTTTACAGCCTCCTCGTCAGGTCTTCAAAGATTTACGGTCCAGCAAAGTGGAAATGTAAATATCGGTACTGGGTCTGCCACAGAGAAATTAACACTTAACGGAGGTAATTTCCTTCAAAAAGCGGATGGTAACCCGGTCTTAAAAGGAACTTTCAACACACCTAATAACGCTCAAGATATTTATATTGCTGGAAAATATGCTTATGTTGCGGATGGAACTACGTTACAAGTTATTGATATCTCAAATCCGTCCTCCCCTATTCAAATTGGCACAAATAGTTCATTTACTGCTGCTGTTAGTGTTTATGTTGCTGGAAAATATGCTTATGTTGTTGATACGACAGCCGCAATAGGTCTTAAGGTTCTGGATATTTCAAATCCTCTTGCGCCACAGGTTATTGGTACGTATGCCGGTGGTGGAAATGGGATGGATGTTTTTGTAACCGGAAATAAAGCATATTATCTTGACACAATTGATGGATTAACAATTTTAGATATATCAAATCCGGCAAATCCTATACGCCTCTATAAAGATGTTAGTGTCACACAGCTCGCTGAATCGATATACGTAATGGGTAAGTATGCTTATGTCGGAGATTTCAACAATTTACTTTACATTTTTGATATATCCGATTCGTCTAGTCCTACGCTTGTTAAGCAACAGAATGTAACTAATACAGTACGAGGTGTGTATGTTTCGGGAAAATATGTGTATCTTGCGCAAAATACCTTGGGACTTATGATTGTTGATGTCTCAAATCCAAATGCCCCTACAATTGTCGGATCCCTTGATACAACCGGGAATGCAACCGGTGTATTTGTGTCAGGAAAATACGCATACTTATCTACTGGTACTTCCGGATTGCAAATCATTGATATTTCAAATCCTACACTGCCTCAATATATCGGTGCATATGATACCTCAGGGAGCGCACTTAATTCTTTTGTATCCGGTAAATATGCTTATGTTTCGGATGGAACATCTGGTCTTCAGGTTGTTGATATAAATGGTATAGATTCGCCTGCTGCAAGCATCGGAAATATCTCCACAAATTCTCTTTTGGTTAGTGAAAATACTGACATTGGCAACAACTTATCCATTGGTGGTGGTGTCACGATTGGAGTAGGAGGGCTTCTAGCAAATGGGACTTTCTCATTTATTACGGCTTCAGGCGCAGGAAACCTTATCCAGGGCGCCCCGACTGGACAAGCGCTTCTTGTGCTCAACAATACAGGTACGCAAGACATATTTAGTGCTTCTGCCTCGGGTGTTGCGAAATTCACCATTACAAATTCCGGTGGAATTAGGCTTGGGACAAATGAAGGAAATAGCGGTGAATGTCTCAAATCAGGCGGGGTTGGATCAGGCGCCACTTGGGGATCATGTGGAGTCGGATCTTCGAGTGCATTTGATATATCTCTTGGCGCTATTATGCCTTCAAATACTACCCTTGATTTCTTGGCTGGAGGGACATCATCGTCCTCTGCTGCATTCAGGGTTACTGGCCAGAACAATCCATTTAAAGGAACAGTCGTTGGAGCATCTGTCAGTGCCAATACATCTTTTGCCGGGCTCGTTGTCGACAATTCAGGCGTTGGTGATATCTTTACTGCCTCATCCTCTGGCATGACGCGCTTTACAGTCAAGCAAAATGGTATTGTCCAAATCGGAAATGATACCAATGGAATTGTATTTGATTATCTCAATCAAGGTCCTAGATTTGCGGGTAGCGCACGTCCTCTAAAAAATATCACTCTTATGGCAGAGTACGCTGGCGCCACACTTACCGCTTCAGGATCGGCAACAACTACAGGAAGCATGACATCTGATGCTTCTGCTTCGGCTCAATTATCTAACTTCACCAATTACTATGAGTGGAGCTCAACGTCTACCACTCTTCAGGACTACACGGTTGCAGTAAGAGTGAAATTGCCTGCCGACTTCTCAGCGTGGCCTACATCTACATCTGCTGCTCAAATCAAATTCAACACTGAGCTCGGAAATCCTGATACCAACAGACTTGACGTATACATATATAACGGTACTTTTGGAGGAATGACTGCTGCTCAAGCCGCAACACCTGTTGCCTATCGGCAAGCCCAGAGAACCATTTCAAAGACTTGGACCAACATAGATATTGCAGGTACTCTCCTTGATAGTGGCGCCGCAAATGACCTTGATACGGCCGGTGATGAGGTAATTATCATGCTTAAGATGTCAAGTAAAGACAGCAATCACGTACAGGTAGGAGACATCACACTCAATTATCTATCATCTTTCTAAATTAAATTCAAAAGTCAAAATGCAAAATTATAATTTAAAAATCAAAATTAAGAAGTGTTTAACCATTTGTATTGAACTCCTGGTTCTTACATCTATTTTTCTACAACCTTCTGCCTACAACCTACAACCTCGTAAAACATTTGCCCAGGAGATCATTCCTACCCCCAACTCTACTATGTCAGCAACACTTGAAAACCTTGGTACCGGTACACCTGTACCTGAAAGTATTCTTGATCTATCAATTCCCTCTAGCCCAGCATCCGCGGTCTTCCAACCCGAAGATTATGTTGTAAAACTATCAAGAGTAGCATATCAAGCAAAAGAAAAAATTGAATTTGTAGTAAAAAATGCCCGTCCTACAACTCGTTATAGAATAGATATCAAAAATTCAAAAAGCTCTGAGCTGAATGTCAAAGTAGATGAAAAATATATAAATGGCGAATACGTTTTTAGCATCAATCCTGAGGTTGGCATGAGACCTGGATCCTACACTGTCAAAATAATTGATGCCGATACGAATGAAACAGTGTCTACTCAGGATTTTACTTGGGGAGTTTTGGCAATTAACACAAATAAGTCGATGTATTTACCCGAAGAACTGGCCAGCATTGCAATTGGAGTGCTAGATGAAGGAGGACGCATGGTTTGTGATGCCACTGTCAACCTTGAGATAGAATCACCATTGGGAACCATATCTACTCTTTCGACCCAAAATGGTGGGATCATTGTCAATCGTGAATGCCTCATGCATGAAGTGACCGTTAGACCAGACTATGAAGCTTCTTTTCTTACCGGAGCTGTTGGAAGATATAATATGAAGCTAACTGCTAACACTCTTAATGGTACTTATACTGTAAATGACCGGTTTGAGGTAAGAGACACAGTTCCTTTCGATGTCGAAAGAATTACTGCAACACGTATTTACCCGCCAAAAACTTATCCTGTTGAGATGAAAATAAAGGCAAATCAACCTTTTAGAGGCAAGATCATTGAAAGTGTACCTCATGATTTTCAAATTTCAAAAGGACCCGACTCAACTCTATCCTATTCTCAAGAAAGTGGCATTTCAGAAAGTTACAATATACAATCCGAAACAAATATACCTGACCTTCGCCTGCCATTTGACGACAAATATCCGGTAACACTTGGATTTGGCCAGCAAATTGACAGGCATGGAATGAGGGATAAATATAAACAATCCGGAATAGATGGACATGACGGTATCGATTTTGCTCTTCCTGCGGCAACTCCCGTTCTGGCAGTGGATAGTGGAGAAGTAATTTTGGCTCAAGAAAATTGGGTCTACGGACACACGGTGGTTATTGAGCATTCGTGGGGACGGTCGTATTACGGGCATTTAAGTAAAATTGGGGTTAAAGCTGGGGAAACCATATCCCCTGGAAGTGTGCTAGGGTTATCAGGAAATACGGGACTTTTGACCACAGGTCCACATTTACATTTCAGCCTCAAGCCAAAGGTTTACGACATAAACAACCTTTATTATGGAAAAATTGACCCCGCGCCATTCTTTGGGCTTGTTATCGAGGACGAAGTCCTCTCAACAGCGGAATACCCCCTTGCAGCAAAAGCAATCGTTTGGAATGTTGATCTTCAAGCAGGGGACGAAATAACAATTGGCTATCATTATAAAGCGCCCTACCGCTCACCATATTTTTATTCGATCGGGCCTCTACAATTTGTGACTTCTGAAATACCTGAAATTGACCAAGCTAAATTTGATGTAAGTAAAAATCCATTTGTTCTGGGCACTGCTACTCCATCAGCTGAAATATCAGTTACTAAACCATCTACGCAAACTTCAAACCAAAAGGAAGCGGTTATTTTTAGCGAATTGCGACAATGGCAAATAGCATCTGACGCGGATTCTACTATTGTTCTTGACGCTAATGCCGACGGTACGTGCGGATCAGGATGCTGGACAGTTCCCTCGGACTGGACTGATGTAAATACTATCTACGCCATTGGCGGTGGGGGCGCTGGAGACAATTTAAGCACAGGAGGCGGTGGTGGTGGTGGTGGTGCATATGCACGTATATTAAATGCAGATCTTACTGCTTCTACCAATGTTAACTTTAGCGTTGGATCAGGAGGCACAGACAGCGTGAATGGTGGAAATACATGGTTTTGTAACAATACAACAGGCTGTGCAAATTACACGGATTCTAATGTAATCGTAAGCGCAAATGGGGGAACTACTTCAACCAGTGCTGCAGGTGGCGCAGGTGGCGATCTTACTGGGATTGGTCCAAATGGAGAATTTGCTGGTGGGGCAGGTGGAACTGGTAGTGCAACAGGTGACGATAGTACGGGTGGCGGGGGCGGTGCCGGCAGTCCAAATGGAACCGGGGGTACTGGTGGAAATGGCGATGGTTCAATCGGAGGAGATGAGGCGCAGGGTGGTGGCGGTGGATCAGGATGTGATAGCATTGGCGCTTCTAATGATGGAACTATTGGTGGTGCTAACGGAGGCCCTGGTGGAAATAGCTGTTTTGCTAACGGAGGAACTACAGCAAATGGAGCAAACGGAAATCCCGGTACCGATGGTTCGGGTGGAGGCGGTGGAGATACTGCTACAAATGGGGGCGTTGGTGGAGACGGAATTTCAACTAGCGATCCATCTATCGCTGGTGGTGGAGGCGGTGGCGGCGACCCCCAAACGGGTACAGGTGCAAATGGTGGATTGTATGGAGGGGGAGGTGGCGGTGGAGCAACAATTGGAACAGGTGCAGGTGGAGTTATTATCATCATATATACACAATTAGTAACCGGTCCTACAAATGAACAGATAATGAGGCACGGATCATGGTTTGATAATGGCATTGAACAATCCTTCTCTTTTTAATTAGGATTTTATAAATAAATATTGTTTCTATTTTATTGTGCTAAACTTATATAGGCGGGCTCATATGAAAGCCTTTAGAGTAAAAAGTATTAAATTAAGACCAATTTTTGGCCTTATTGTTCTTTTAATTAATTTTTTCTTTGTTCACTTTTCTTCATCCCAGGCTTTGGCAACTGTCGAGAACTGTGCGGTTACTACCAACACAACTGCCATTACTCAGGCCACCACAACGAATCTTGTATTTACGATTACTAACAATGACGCGTCTTCATATAATTGGATTAAAATTACGCGGCCAAATTTTCGATTTACTATCAATTCCGGAGACTCTGACAACTGGGATAACGCACCAGCCTCATCGGCAATAACTTTCTCATCGGGCCAAATTGCAGCAGATGGCACTTCATATTTTACAGTAAATGTAACAACTATAGATTCAGCCGCTAACGCCGCCAATTGGATAGTACAAGTCTCTGATGATGGTGGATCAACAATTGGTAGTTGCACTGGCACCACTGCAGTTTCCATAATCTCCGGTTCGAATGAACCTGTTCAGTTAGCTAACTTAAATGCTCTAAATATCACATCAACTACAGCATCTGTCTATTGGACTTCAACTGTAGACTCAATATCAGAAATTAACTATGGTACGACTACCGAGTATGGTTCAAGCTCATCCATCTCTACACCCAATACATTTCATTCCTATTCTCTTGTAGGCTTAACACCTTCAACAACCTATTATTTCGAAGCGTACGTTGAGGATAGTAATTCCAATATTGACTATGAAGTAAGTCAATTCACAACGAGTGCAGCAGCCGGTGGCGGGTCTTCTGCTCCTGTAATTACCAATATTTCTGCAGGAACTATCACATCTTCATCAGTCACTATCACATGGACTACTGATATAGCAGCAACATCAGTTGTTAATTATGGAACTACTTCCGGTTATGGCTCAACTAGCTCAGATAGTACATATTCCACCTCTCACACAGCGACGCTGACCGGTCTCACAGCAAATACTACTTACCATTATCAAGTTGTGTCTACCTCTGCAGCTCCACTTACCACAACCAGTAGCGACAATACTTTTACTACTGCTGTAGCAACCGTTACTGCAACGCCAACCCCAACCCCGACTTCTACTCCAACACCAACTCCAACAACCTCAGCTTCTTCATCGACTACAACTCCCACCTCAACCCCGACTCCGACACCAACTCCAACAACCTCAGCTTCTTCATCCACATCAACCCCCACTCCAACACCAACTCCTGCTTTTATTACAACTCCTGATGGAAAAATTATTCCCGTCATCCCACAAGATACTACTCCACCAACAATAACGTTAATTGCAAATGTAACAAAGCCTTATATAACTGCTCCCAAAATGTCAGTAAATGCAACTGACGACAAGCAAGTACAAAGAGTTGAGTTTTCTATTGATGGAGGGCAAAACTGGTTGCCAGTTGAGGGAAATACCTTTACTCCACAGGTTAAAGAGGACGGGAACTACAACATCAAAGCACGGGCAATAGATACATCAGGCAACATAGGTATTTCTGAAGAAAAAACTTTGGTAATTGATAGACTCCCACCACGCGTTGGAGGAAATATTTTGTCCCTTGGATCTCAAGTAGTTACTCCACTGGCAGATGGCAGCATCCTCATGCTCTCAGGCTTTGACCAAAAGATAACCATGTCATCAGTTGGTGGGGCAACAACGGTTGACCTTATAACTGATACAACTACATCAAAGCAGATGTTCTCACTCGTCAAAACCCCTCAAACTGGTCTCTGGAGCGGTGCGCTAAGCTTTACCTCACCCGGACGTCATAAATTAAATGTGAGATCAATTGATGGAGCCGGACACAAAATAGAACGGAATATTAATGATGTAATTGTGCTTCCTTCAGGAAAAGTATTGGATAAAAAAGGTGCGCCGATTCAAGATGCTACAGCTACTTTATACTATCAAAACCCGGCTTCAAAGCTTTGGACAAAATGGAATGCAAGCGCCTTTAAGCAGGAAAATCCACAAATAACAGATAGTAAAGGTGATTATCATTTTTATGTACCTCCTGGAAAATATTACATGAGAATTGATGCCAAAGGTTCAAGACCGATAGCCACTGATATATTTACGACTGAAATATCAACCCCCATCAATACTACATTTAACCTAAATTCTTCACCAAAGATAAAAATTGGTTCATTTGAGATAGTATTTCCTGACCTCTTCAACGACACAGCAACAGTTAATACCAATTTCGAACAATCAATCAAGATAGACAAAAAGCCAACGCTTGTCGGTCGCAAAATCTCCAAATTTATACTCCCCTACTCTACGGGCGGTAATTTTGATAGCAAGTCAATACTTGGAAAGAAAAATGTTATGACTTTTATTTCTAGCTGGTCGCCTTCGTCTTTGGACCAAGTTGGAATTCTTGACAAGCTAATTGCGCAAAAGAGGTTAAATGGCGTTATCGTTGCTGTTGGTGAGAACAAAACAAAAGTATCCCTATTTCAAAAAAGAGGCAAATATAACACCCCGATTGTGGTTGATTCTGAGGTAGAACTTGCAAATTTGTACAGTATAAATACGATGCCTTCCCACTATTTTATAGATGAAAAGGGTGTAATTAAAAAAATATTATACGGGGTTCTGAGCGAAGAAGAATTTCTCAGAGAATGGAAAAGTTATTGATGTAAAAAGAGTATAAACTTAAATTATGTTAGAAATACAATTTATATTACAAAATATTCACTTTGCAATTAGTCTATTTGCCGGGCTTGTTTTTTTTGCAATTGCCTGGCTTTATTTTGATGCCTGGCTTGTAAGAAAAAGGCTTCAACAAATTCCCAAATTCTTAGGTTTTCTACTAGTATCGATATCATTTATTACGAATGCAGCCCATATTGAACAAAGCATTCAGGCAACATCCGTTCTTGGCGAAGGAACTATCATTTTTTTAACAGCATTTTTCAGAATTGTAGGATATAGCCTTATAATTGTAGGTTTGCTTAATGACCGAATTGAGGCAAAACCGCAGTACGCATCTCCACCAACTATAAACCTCTCCGCTATTGGTATTCCTTTTTTAGGAATAATTTCCAATATCTTCCATCTTGTTTTCCCGATACTTTCACTTGCCATTGCTGGTCTTTATTTTAGACGTGCAACAGTTGGTCTTGAAAGACATTTAAAACCCGCTTCGTATGGCTTTATCGTCCTTTTCGTGTCGGAGATTTTTCATTTGGCAGTTCTTTTTAGATCAACAAATAACATTTTCGTAAGCGATCTGGTGAAGTCCTTTGGACCTTTGTGGATTATTGAACATATTCTTCTTGTTTTATCCGTTCTTCTTTTAGGAAACTGGGTATTTAAGTATCTTTTGAAGAGAATTCAGACTCAGCTTTTTATTATATTTATCTCTTTTTCTCTTTTTATCTTCGTTACCGTAACACTTGTTTTTTCGGGAATGCTTTTTTCAAGTCTTATGAAAGACGTGGAAAAAAATCTCAAAACCAGTGTAAGCGTCTTAAATTTTGCTATAGATGGCAAAAAGGCAGAAGCTCTATCCGACGCTCAATTGGTTTCTCAAAATCCCCAAGTGGTAGATGCCGTGCTCACCAAAAACAGGCCAATGCTTCAAGACCTGACAAATGAAATTATTTCCTCAAAGAACCAGTCCTATCTTTTAATTGTGGGGAGTACGGGTGAGGTTCTTGCACGACCGGACAATACAGAAAGGGTTGGGGAATCGGTCTCCGAAGACAAGTTGTTTCAAATTGGCAAATCCGGACAGCCTTTATCTTCAATTGTAGTCGAAAGAGGTATCATATCTCCCCAGATTTCAATCAGAGCGGCAGCTCCAATTATGGATGGTGAAAATACAATAGGAGTTGTTATAACGGGCACGACGATAGATAATGCTTTCGTTGATGGGATCAAAACCGCAACAGAACTTGATAGTAGTGTTTATGCAGGTCTTGAAATGGCTGCAACTACATTTGTCTCTCCCGATGGAAAATCAAGATATATCGGTACAAGTCAAGATGAGGGAAATCTCATAAATACGATTTTCACCAAAGGCCATACCTTTTTAGGAGTATTGGATATTCTGAGCACTCCCCACGTTGTCGCTGTTGCACCTATAAAAGACATAGATGGAAATAGTATTGGCATGCTTCTCATAGGCAAAGAGAAAGGCCTCACCCTCCAAACAATAAGCCATTCAATTGAACTTACTTTCCTAGTATCTGTTCTACTGCTATGCCTTTCTGTTTTTCCGATTTACCTGATCTCAAAATATATTACCAACCAGTTTGAATAAGCCAAAATACAAATAATTTTTCTTGCAAAGGTTTTGCCAATTTGCAATAATGGGCAGACTTCATGAAAAGAATCAACCCCAGGAACATACAACTAACTCCTCTCGGCAAGAAAGTGTTTGGAGGCATTGGAATCGCTTTAATTGCAGTCATACTTCTTATCTTTATAACAATTTCAAATAACAAAAAAAATGAATTCAAAACTGTTAATGAACCTCAAAAAGCAAAAGCGGTCGCACAATCCCTGGTTGAAATAGTCGGCAAAATTTATCAACTCCCGAATGAAACACCAACCATTGCAACAATCACTGAAAAGGGAGAGCTACCTCCTGACCCTTTTTATGAAAAGGCTATCGAGGGGGATAAAATCCTCATTTTTGCCGATTCCAGAAAAATTATCATGTACCGGCCTTCAGAGAATAAAGTGATTGATGTCGGAACTCTTGAGCCAAAAACTGAGGCGACACCTGTACCTGAAGTCGCCGGGAGTTCAACTTCCAGTACGGGTTCTGCGCAACAAACACTCAGTCTCCCACAGCCTCAAACGACACCAAAAATCCTCCGGAAGTTAGAATAAGCTTAGTTGATTGAAGATTAACAGATTAAAGGATTAAGGAAATGTAAGCTAAGAAATAAAATTAAGCCCCCTTTAATTCTACAACTATTACTTTTTGATTTGCTTGTAAATCCAACTCTGTATTAAGATTAGGTAGCACCCAAGATCGTGATAGAAAATTGATTTATGAATCAAGAGTGAAGAACTAAGTATAGAGGGATTTAAAAAAATCCTATGGCTGCATAACCAATAATTTGACCGTATGACTGCACACAAAATATTTCAAAATAAACTGTTAGTGACTGTTTCGGTTCTTCTTCTCTTGGTTGGTTTTATTGTGCTTGCAGCAAGGACCAATAAACCTTTATCCCCTCCTCAACCCAATCAACAGACTTTTGAAAAAATACAAACACTCGATAAAGAAGCGGCCAAAAATGACGTTACCATCATAGAATCCAACAAGATATACGACATCGGCGACGATCAACCGGTAATTACTGCAATTATCAATGATCCCAAGCCACTTATCGGGAAATACCCTTTTCTTAAGAAAGCATATAAAGGAGATGTAATTATCACAACTCCGCAGCAAACAGTGATATTTGATCCTAGCACCAAAACAGTCAGAGATATAGGCAAAATCAGTCTTTATGAAGAATTGTCAAATTAAGTATAAAGTATTACGTATTAAGTATTAAGCGAACCATGAAATACACATTTTTAAAAGCATTTCTAATATCGCTTTTCTGTATAGGAATATATCTTAGTTTACCTCAAGGTGCTCATGCTGCAGTCAAAACATGGAATCCTGCAGCCTGTGGGAGTACAAGTTGGAATACCGCCGGAAATTGGGATGGAGGACTTCCAGGGACCGTAGATATTGCAACCTTTGATAGCGCCACAAGTAATTGCAACGTAACAATTGACACTACTATTGATGTTGCGGGCATAAATATCACCAACAGTTATACCGGTACCATAACTCAAGGCAATGGAAACGATGTAAATATCAGAGCATCCGGCTACACCCAAAATGCCTCAGGTAGTACATTTACTGGAGGGGACAATACCAGTGATATGGATCTTAATGGTGGTGCCTTTGCGCTAACAAGCGGATCATTTACTGCGCCCGCAGGATCTATTACAACTAACAACAGCTGGAATGTCAGCGGTACTTTTACAGCAAACGGTGGAACATTAAGTTTTGGCAATGCCAATAGTTCAATTAGTCCAAGCACAGAAACGTATAATAACGTCAATTTTAATGGAAATGGACGTACTTACGATATTGTTACGGGAAAAACCTTCAAAATCGGTGGGACCTTGGGCGTTAACGCTACAAATTCCAATCTTAATGGACCTGGAATTGTAACTGTTCAAGGAGATATTTTGCACAATACTAATAACGGGCTTACAGGAGATGCTGTTATAACAGTAAACGGTACTGGTACACAGAATTGGTCTGGTGGAAGCGGGGGAAGTGTTCCAGGACTCAAAATAGATAAAGCTACAGGAACCTTTTACATCAAAGACAGCGAAGCCATATCTGCAGGGGGCTGGGAATACGTTCAGGGCACAGTTGACGCAACAACATATACTAGCGCTATTAGGATTTCTGCTGGCAATAGAAATATGACAATTACCGGTAATACAACTTTTTACGATCTATCGAAAGATGATAACTGCGCAACCTCTACTATTGCTTCCGGAACAACAGTTACAGTTGCACATACACTGACATTGGGTTGGTGCGGAAACTTTATCGATGGACCTGGGACTATAGTTGCACAGGGGAATATAGATGATTCTGATGGGCATGGAGGATATGGAAATGTCAGCATAACTCTAACAGGTACCAATAACCAAACTATTACTTATACCGGAACTACCAGTTTTCCTTCAGGTACGTTTACTATAAATAAAGCATCAGGAACTGTAACAATGGCTTCAGAATTACCGATTAACCATACAGGTCAGGATCTGATCCTTACCTCCGGCACTCTAAATCTAGCTGGATTTAACCTGACTGTAGATGACCAATTTACCATTGGCGCAGACGCCACTTTCAAACTGCAGGGGGGAGAAACAATACCGACAATTGCGAGTATCGCCTCTGGAAGCACGGTCGAGTACACAGGAGCAGGAACATATTCGTCTCTAATAGCAGGTAGTAGTTACTCCAGCCTAACGATTAGTGGGTCAGGATCCTTTACCCCTGCATCAAATGTGACTGTTACTGGTAGCTTTACGCAGTCTGCAGGAACTTTCAGTGTTGCGCCATCTGGCATGACTGTATCGCAAAACTTTACCCATTCAGGAGGAGTATTTACTCCGGGGTCTAGCACAGTTACTTTTGATAATTCCGGCTATACATCCTCCATTTCAGGTACAACCACATTTTACAACCTAACATCCATAATACCCAGCAAAACTCTCCAATTTGTTAACAGCTCAACAACTACTGTTAGCAATGCATTAACTCTAAGAGGAAGCTCTGACGGACTTTTAACTCTAAAAAGTACCGCTGACGGGTATCCTTGGAGCCTTGTCGTAAATGGCACTGCTACCCTTTCAAAACTGTCAGTAAGGGACTCAAATGCATGTGGTGGAACTACCAATCCTCTAGAAGCATCAGGTTCTGTAAGCGTAAGTAATAACAGTTGCTGGACAATTTCCGGAGGATATACCGACTGGTATAACAAACTGTGGACAAAAAGAAGAGCCATAAATATCGATGGAAGTAAAGTTATCGGTACCCAGACTGATTTTCCTATCCTTGTTAAGCTCTCATCAGACACAAGCCTTGCAACATACGCACAAGATGATAATGATGATATTCTAATAACCTCAGAAGATGGGACTACCAAGCTGTCACACGAGATAGAAAAATTTGATGGCGCGACCGGAGAGCTAATACTTTGGGTTAAAGTACCAACTATTTCTAATGGAACAAATACTAGACTATTTATGTATTACGGTAACGCCTCAGCCACTAGCCAGCAAGACACTACAAATGTATGGGATTCAAATTTCAAGAGTGTTTGGCACTTGGAAGAAACAAGCGGTACAACTCATACCGATTCCACGACAAATACGAATACCGGAAATAAAGTTTCGGCTACAGAACCCAACCCAACTACAGGTATAACAGGTGGTGGACAGTCTTTCGATGGATCAAATGACTATGTTTCGACTACAAATAGCTTTGTCAACCCCGATGAAATTACAATTTCTGCATGGATAAATACATCAAGTTCTAATGGAAGAAAAATACTTGGATTTGAAAGTAACCAAACAGGTACGGGATCTGTAAGTTATGACAGAGACATTGATATAGGAAACGATGGTAAGGCTTATGCAACTTGTTACGATGGAGTCGACAGATTTGCTATATCGACAAGCACAGTAAATGATTCTGCATGGCATTATATAGTGGGAACTATCAGCAATACCGGAAATTATGTGAAATTATATTTTGATGGACAACTGCAGGATACAACAACCTGTGCGAATCCGGAAAACTATACCGGTTACTACCGTATGGGAAGCTATAAAACAAGTGGCTCAAACGGAGCCCATGGCTATATTACCGGACTCATAGATGAAGCGAGAGTATCAAGCACTCCAAGATCAGCGTCCTGGATCGAAACTGAGTACAATAACCAATCATCACCCTTATCATTTGCAACACTTTCAACAGAGAACTCCCTCCCCATCACCAATGTTCATGGTGGGGCAAAAATATATGGAGGGACAAGGATCCATGCGAATTAGTTAAAATTAACATAGATAAAGAGATTAAATGATTAATGAATAATAAACTGTCATTCTGAGTAAAACGAAGAATCTTATTTAATATTTTAACGATACAATAATGAGAAGCATTTTAAAAAATATATTCAGGAGAAAAAGGAATAAAAAAGGAACACTTGCGGGACTTCTTATTTTCGCGCTTACTGTCCCACTCTTCTTATTTGTTTTTGTATTTCCAGCACAAGGTGCAGTACGTACTTGGGATGGAGGAGGTGCGGATGGTACATGCGGGGGGGCAGCCGGGGATGGAAATAAATGGTCATGCGCGCTCAATTGGTCAACAGATACCCTTCCGGGTGCATCAGATGTGGCAACATTCGACGGAACTTCGACCAAAGATGCCACTATTGATGCTGGATTTACTGGAAGCGTTGCGGGAGTTGATATAAATTCCGGATATACAGGGACGATAACTGCTGCCC
The DNA here is from genome assembly GCA_030645815.1 of Candidatus Saccharimonadota bacterium. Lineage (GTDB taxonomy): Bacteria > Patescibacteriota > Saccharimonadia > Saccharimonadales > Saccharimonadaceae > JACPYF01. The sequence continues at coordinate 18,300 of JAUSMW010000050.1, read as the reverse complement.
GCTCGCTCACCGTTGGTTCCTCTAACTTTGATCAAGCCTCAGGCACATGGGCTGGTGGCGCCCAGACTCTGGATATAAATGATGGATCATTTACAGTATCTGGAGGTGTGCATACTGCTACCACAGGCACTTGGACAGTCGAGCGAAGTTTTACTTCATCAGGAGGAACTCTAACCATGACCGGTGCAACCGTCACTTTTGATGGAAGCACAACTGATGATGATTCAACAGTTACATGTACAGGAAGTCTTGGTGGATCGGTTGTTATTGCAAAAACTTCCGGTATTACCGATAGACCTGATTTTACCCTTGCTGCCGGGTGCACAATTACTGTTACGAGTATTGACTCAGATATGGCAATACTAACAGTGAATGGAACTTTAAACCATACAGGAAGCACTTTTAATGTTGATACCGGTCTTGGCTCAACAAGTTCTGGTGCAGTCAGCGTTGGTAACGGAGGTACAATTACCTATTCAGGAACTAATATTACTCTTGAGGGAAGTCTTACCCAAAACGGTACCTGGGATTTATCTGGAAAGACTATTACCTTTGATGGATCAGAAACTGGTGATGATTCAACTGTTACCTGTACCGGAAGTCTTGGTGGATCGGTTGTTATTGCAAAAACAGCTGATATTGTCGCAAATCCCGACTTTACGCTTGCTGCCGGATGCACAATTACTGTTACTAGTATTGACTCAGATATGGCAATACTAACAGTGAATGGAACTTTAAATCATACAGGAAGTACATTTAATGTTGATGCCAGCGCAGGGTCATCTAACTCCGGTGCTGTAAGCGTTGGTAACGGAGGTACAATTACCTATTCAGGAACTGCTATTACACTTGAGGGAAGTCTTACTCAAAGTGGAACCTGGGATTTGACCGGCAAAACAATTACTTTTGATGGCAATCATACTGATGATGATTCAACTGTCACGTGTACCGGAAGTCTTGGTGGATCAGTTGTTATTGCAAAAACGGCCGATATTGTCACAAACCCAGCATTCACTCTCGCTGCAGGATGCACAATTACTGTCACTAGTATCAACTCCGTAATGGGAATTCTAACTGTCAATGGTACGCTCAATCACACTGGTAGTACATTTAATGTTGATTCTAGTGCTGGCTCATCCAATTCCGGTGCTGTAAGCGTTGGCGCGGCAGGAACAATTACGTACTCTGGGAGCGCTATTACAATCGAGGGAAGTCTTACTCAAAGTGGAACCTGGGATTTGAGCGGCAAAACAATTACCTTTGATGGCAATCATACTGATGATGATTCAACTGTCACATGTACAGGAAGTCTTGGTGGATCAGTTGTCATTGCAAAAACGGCAGATATTGTCACATACCCCGACTTTACGCTTGCTGCCGGATGCACGATTACCGTCACGAGTATTAACTCGACCATGGGAACACTTACTGTGAATGGAACTTTAAATCATACAGGAAACACTTTTAATGTTGATGCCAGCGCAGGGTCATCAGGTGGCGGTTCGGTGAACGTTGCCAATGGAGGAACAGTTACGTACTCTGATACAGCGATTACACTTGAGGGAAGTCTTACTCAAAGTGGAACGTGGGATTTGAGTGGTAAAACGATTACTTTTGATGGATCAGCCAGTGACGATGATTCAACAATCTCCTGTGCCTCACCGATTCAAGGAAATGTAATCATCAATAAGACTGACGCAGGCGGACTTACCGTACTAGGCAGTAATTGTACAATACAAGGCAACTTCACTCGTACTGATGGGGTTATCAGCAACCCCGGATCTGCCTATATTCTCACCGTTGAAGGTAATTTCTCGACAAGCACTACCGATGCATTTGGAGGAGCCAATATGACTCTTAATTTTGGCGGTCCAAGGCCTCAGACTTTCACGCAAAATGCGGGAAGCCTATCTACTCCTATTACCATCAATAAAGGCGGATTTTATGCACTTACGCTTGCTACAGCTTTGACTCTGGATGCCACGGGTAACAATCTCACAATTAATGATGGAGAATTCAATAATGCCTCATTTTTGGCAACAATTCCCGGCACTCTAACAGTCAATGATAAGCTGACTCAAGAAACAGGAAATATTACATTTGGAACCCTTACTGTCGGAGCTAACGGTAAATATGTAAACACTTCAACCGGGGACATAGTAGTTGGTGCTGGCGGAGTCAGTAACAGCGGAACAATCACCATGGGCAATCAGAATACATGTGGTGGATCAGATACTATCTCAATCACCTCATCATCGGGTGGTGTTCAGCGTGATTGGACGGGTGCAGGAACATTTAATATGTTTGACCTTACCGTGACAGATCAAGCAGGGAGTGCAACTATCACAGCCTACTCCTCGACCCCTTCCAACGTCGGTGCCAACTGGACTTTTGCCTCAACATGTCCGGATCATTTGACTCCTGCAAGACTCGGCAACGGCGCCCGCCTCCAGAGCGGAGTGAGATTGAAATAACCTCAAATCTTCTCCGTTCCGACGAAGATATGCACAATATTTTCCTCAACTTTTAAAATTCCCGTTGTGATAGGAACTTCCTTTACTCCATCATCATTCCGGTAAATTATTTTATCCTTAATTATCGTTATAAAATTCTCATGTACGCCCAAAATATCAAAAACGCCTTTTGAATTTGTCGTTGAGATACTGTCAACAATCCCTTGGTATATAAGCATTTGAGGATCACGTATATATAAAGCCAATTTTTCCTTCGGAGGAGTTAGGTTTTCCATTATTAAGATATCTCGGACAGTAACCCAATGTTTAGCATTTTCTCAGGTTGATATGTATCGTACTTACCCTGTAAAATTAATGCGACATCATTTATCGTATCCTCTCGCTTGATATAAGCACCCTTGTGTCCGCTTTGAGCTTCCATCACAAAGAAATTCTGTGTCATGTAATTCAAGAGTAATCTATACCGACGATATACCAGCTGATCTTGAGCTGAAAGCTCAGACTCTCCGATGAGAGATACTATTCTCTCTAGTTGGCTCGCCTTTTTGAGCAAGCTTTGTGCTTCAATAAAAGTTTTGTAATGCTTCTCTCCCACGGTATCAACGTTAAGAGCTGTGGAAGTTGAGGCAAGAAGATTTATAGATGGAAATCTACCTTCCTGATAAATATCCCGGGAAAGAACAACATTAGAGTCAAGATATGGGAATACGGCTTGAACTCCAAAGTCCGTCATATCGTCTGACGGCACATAAACCGCTTCAATTGAAGTAATTGATCCTGTATCCGAGCTCACAAGTCTTTCATGGAACTGCCCCATCTCGGAATACAGTGTCGCCTGGTATCCGCCCTCACCGGGAATTGTACTCATATCCGTTGCCAATTCATAACCTGCTTGCGCAAACCGGAAAACGTTATCAATAAAAAACAATACATTCTTCCCCATTTTGTCCCTGAAATACTCGGCCAATGTCGCACCTGCAAAAGCAGTCCTAAATCTCACTGCGGGATTTTCAGCCATTTGCCCAAAGATAAGTGCAATAGATGGCAGCACTCCACTTTCCTCCAGCGTCTCATAGAGCTCTTTTCCCTCCCTTATGCGCTCCCCCACACCGGAAAAGACCGAAACACTTTCGTCTTTGTGAAGGATAACAACGTTATGGATAATTTCAGTCAAAATTGTAGTTTTTCCAACCCCCGCACCTCCAAAAAGCCCTACTTTTCCGCCTTTGAGTATCGGGCAGAAAAAGTCTATCGCTTTGATCCCTGTCTCAAGAAGCTCAGATGGCGTGACCACATTATCAAATTCCACACCCTTATTGAAAATCGGCATTAGTTCTTCCGTCTTGATTTCAGCTTTTCCGTCAACTGCTTTTCCAAAAATATCTATTGCACGGCCAAGAGTTGATGATCCGACCGGTATTTTTATCGGTGAGTGACTATTTATAACCTCTTTCCCGCGGGCTAATTTTGGTGAACTTGAAAGAAGTAAACAATAATATGAATTTAGACCTGCCGATGTATAAACCTCCATTGAGACTTTCGGATCATCTAAAAGCGTCAAAACGTCATGAATTTTGGGAGTTTTGCCATTGGCAAACTCCACCTCTATTATTTGTCCCAAAACCGCAATTACTTTACCATCCATATTTTAATAATAACTTAATTTATAATTTTTAATTTTTACTGAATTCTTATTACTTTAATTTTTAAATATTCAAACATTTAAATTTAATTAAAAATTTCAAATTTAAAATTAAAAATTGTTTTTTAATTCATCTCCACAGCGAAATTCCCGCAAATCTTTGCAGACGTTTTGCAGATTCCTGCCTCTTGATAACCAATCTTCTCTTCTTATTAAGACTTTTTTGCGAGGACTCAATATTCTCAAGCGCGTACTCCATTTGCTGGATACGGGATGTCACGTGTGATAACTCGGACTCATGTAGCGCCTGACGGAATAATGAGCTGAAAATTTGTGTTTCAAAAATTTCCAATACTTCTTCAAGTGACGGTTCGAAGAAAAATTTAACCTGTTTATGTTGACTTGCAATATCGTTTTGCAATTCCTTCGTGCCTGAAACATTAGTAACAATAGGATTTTGTGTTATTACGTTCACAAATTGACCGTAATATACATTTACATTCTGGTACCCTTCCAATATTTGCAAAACTTGGGAAAAATTTTCCCTAGCTTCATTTGTATCGGGAAAATCCATATATTTGTATTCTTTTTTGTATTCAGATGAGTCGTAAAACTCGCGCCCAACTTTACCGATGATATAAATATCAGGATTGGACTTTTTGACGTCCTCGATAAAAAACCCATACACTTTACGCCCGATGTCTCCATACAATTTGTCATTTGCCGAGAGAAGAACTGCAATAGTCTTGCCGTTCTTATTTAAATTAGAAAAGGAAAAAATACCTTTTTTGGAGTTATGGATGAGCTTTTCTATCTCATTTTTATAACTTCCCTTAACGTCAGCAAAAACAATTGATAAATCATCAAGAAAAGTCCGTGCTGAAAGTACTTTTCCTCTTATCCTCTGCATTTTCGATACGGAAATTTCTTCATACGCTGTCGCAAGCCCCTTGAAAGAACCTATCAAATTTATGTCTTTTTCTATTTGTTTTCTGTTTTGCATATTGAGATAAAGAGATCTTTATTCTGAGTTACGTACTGTAATAACTCGTTAAATGTTTGTTTTGCGTAAGCATCGTCAAAATATTTTCTGTTGCCTTCATCTGAATATGCTTCAATCATTTTCAGTTTTGCTTTTTCAAGCCCCAATTCTGTTCTGTCTATTAAATTGAGCCATAGTAGTCCATACAAAACTACTTGCGCATGTATGGGAATCGAAACGTTGTAATGCTGGTTGAAAAAGAGGTAAAGACTTTCTCCGGTAGCTATCGTTTCTTTTACCGTTTGATTTAACTCCGCACCGAAGTGGGAAAGGTTGGCAACTCTGTCGTAGAGCGTCAAAAATGCCCCTATTTCACGGTTAATGCTTCTGAGTAATGGTGTCTGTGCTTGCCTTCCTACGCGGGTCACGGAAAGCGGAATATTAACGGCAGGACGCCTTCCTTCAAAGTAAATATTACTATCAAAAAATATATGCCCATCGGTCATACTCATTAAATTCGTTGTGATATAACCCGTCAAATCCCCTTCAACCACTTCTGCAACCGGTAAAATAGTAATTGATGCTTCCCGACCTTCAGATAGATTGAAATTTCCCGCCCTCTCCATGATGCGGGCATGAGTATGAAAAATATCTCCCGGATACGAATCTCGTCCCGGAAAGCGCTTGGCAAGAAGTGAAATTTCAAGATAAGCTCTTGCATGGGTGGATAGATCGTCAAGCACGACCACAACATCACGACCCTTGTCCCTGAAGTATTCGGCGATAGTAATTGCACTAAAAGGAGTTGTGTAAATAAGACTTGGCGAGTCGTATGGCGTTGTAGCAATAATTATCGACGAATCGGTAAGTCCTTCACGCGAAAGAAAATCCTCAACTTTTTTGATGTCGCTTTTTCTTTTGGAAATACCTGCATAGATTGCAATTGAACCCTGCTCTATCTGGTTTTTGATAGTGGAAAGAATAAATGAAGTTTTGCCTGTTTTACGGTCACCAAGAATGAGTTCTTTTTGCCCATACCCAAGGGGTACCATAGTATCTATTATCGTAACGCCTGTCAGTAAAGGCTTTTTAATGCGGGCTCTATAAGCGATACCTAATGGTGAATTATCAATCTGCCTTGACCCCTCAAAGTTGATGTTTTGAGCACTCTGCGAGACAAGATTGCCTAAAGGGTCAACAACGGAACCTAAAAGAGCATCCCCAACAGGCACCGACAGAAAAGAATTCAGACGAATAATTTTTGTACCTACCTTGATAGGATCTTTTGAAAATACCAGAATTTCCAATTGGTCCCTCTCCATCAAAAAAACTTCACCCATTTCCCCTGTTTCAAACATCACAATTTCCGATAACCTTGCGCCGGGAAGTCCGGAAGCAACAACGATAGGATGCCTAACATTCTGAACAATCCCATATTCTCCGCTTTCCATCATCTTCTTTCTAAAGTCCATTTGTCTCCTTTCTTTTCTCAAAGTAATCACGCAAACTGTACTCAAATACACGTCCGCTATTCTCAATAACAGCTCCCCCAATGAGAGATTTGTCTTTTGTAAACTCTACCAATACAGGTTTACCGGTACTCTCCAAATACTGTCTGACAATTTCTACTGTTTCATCGGTAGGATCATTTGCAATCGTCAAGGTTATAGTCGGAATCACAACAAGACCATTCTTAAGCTCCTTACTTTTTGAAAATATTTTTTCCTCTTGTCCCTGAGCACTTTCAGCTAACAAGAACTCTTTGATTGCGACTTTAAACCTCACAGGTGCGTTGTCATCTATGAATTCTGCAATACTAATATTGGCATTAAATATCTTTTGCTCAAGCAGGTTCAAAAATTCAGTAAGTTCATCCCTCTCATTTACGGTTGTAACACGCTTTAAAATTTCATTCATATCTTGTTATCCGCTCGTGCTTTTTCAAGCGCTCTTAAAATAATCTCATTTTGCTCATTCATCGTAAGACTATGTCCCAAAACCTCCGCCGCAGCCTGATCTATCACCTCTTTTACCTTCTTATCAAATAGAGCTATCTCCTCTGACTTATATCGTTCAATTCTTTGTCTCACTTTTTCCAATTCATCAATTCTCATCTGTTGAATATTCTTATCTGTCAAAACTTCTTGCTCTTCTGCAAATTCTTGTACTTCATGCGCTTTTTGGTATTCGAATTTCTCTACGGAAGCCATTAAATTCCTGATCCTAACGACATAGTGATTTTTAAGCTTCTGAGAAAGGCTTCCTAACTCCAATTCGAAGTCGTTTCCTGAAGGTAGCCCGACAGATGAGCCGGAATTCTTGCGTCCAAGGATATTCTCCAATTCGACTACCAATTCATCAGCAATTTTTTCACTCTGGGAAAGTATAAGAGTTGCTTTTTCATGAATATCAGAAAGCTCCTCTTTAATTCTAAGATCATCTCTTTTCATCTCCTCCTCGTGTAATTTTTTTTCTTCAAGATCTCCTTTTTTGTCTTCCGAAAGTCCCTTTTTGAAGTTAATAAAATAATATGCAACGACTACAAAAAAAATAAGGTCAACAATTAAAAATAATAGTGCTGTATCCATCATAATCTGATAATTAGAAAAGCCATTACAAATCCGGCTGCAATAATTGAAAGAGTTATTAGTACATTAAAAACAATTCCAAGCTGGATCATTTTTCCGGCCAAAGGATTTCTACCGAGTGCTTCTACTCCCGTGTTTGCTACACGGCCAAATGAAAATACACCAAGAATAAATGACAGAAGAATAATTATTCCTGCCACGACATATTTAAAAACTGCGGACGGAGATTCATAGGTTGCAAGAACACTTAAATTAAGAATATCACTTATCCTGGAGGGAGTTTTTGAACTTGAATATGAATAGTGCAGGTTAAGAACAATATTGATCTTTCCAATAGCACTTTTGTCCCGTGAGGAATAAGGGTCCAGCGCACGCCCAATTATGTAGCCTGTCTGATTTGCCTTCATACCCGCACCCGGAATAGAAGATGATGTAATAAGATCCCCCTCCTTGATGTCTCCATTTATGCTTGAGACGTTTACTTCAACATTTCCCGACGTTATAACAGGATAGCTTGATTCTTGTGAACCTTCGATGTTGATAGAAAGAGCCGGTTTTATAGAAATAACTCCTATAACTAAAGGGTCGTAGGGAGTTTTGCTTTTGAAATATCCTTTCTCACTTGATGTAATAATATCTCCATCTTTAATATCCTTTCCGGAAATAGTAACGTAATTGGCAATTCCAAGTGAAATATTTTGTTCTTCCTGAGAAAATGCAGGCGAAACAAGTGCCACAGCAAGCACACAAATAAAACCTAACACGAACAGAAATTTAGGCATATCTCAGTATATTGATAGTCAAAAACCATTGTCAACGAATTGAGATACTATTGAGGCCAAAATTGTTTCGTTGTATAGGTAGAAAGAACAAAAATTAAAAATTACGAAAATCTTCCACTTATTTGGTGAATAGATCCGATATGGGAAATGTGTTGGATTAAACTGAAAGGATAGAATAATTCCTAAGCCTTAAACTACTACATCCCTTTCTGCTGAATACCTAGAAGATAAAGAACGGCCTCTTTTTTGTAGCGTCGGTCGCCGCGGGAGTTAATTCTTATTGCCGGGAGTTTTCCCCTCTTTCCCCATCTCTTAATTGTTAAAGGTGAAACGCGCAGAAGTTCGGCCACTTCGCGAACAGTGAGTAGGTCTGGAAGGTTTTCGATTGATATGTTTTGATTTGCCATTTTCTGCCTTGTAATGAATCGTTTTGAGATTCATTGAGATAGTCTTAAACTAGCTTTATTATGCTTTCACTATCAAAGCTATATCCAGAGTAGCAAATACAATCACACCATGTCAAGTGGCAAACATTAAGCAAAATTTGCCACACGATCCTGAGCGCAATCGAAGGGTCAATGCCCCAATTACCACCAAAGGATTTACCTAATACTAATGTCTATTTTGCATTTCAAGGAATGCGCGTATGAATTTTGCGGATGAAGTGAAGACGGGGGATTCCTCGTCCCGCCTTGGCGGGATCGAGGAGGGGGTGAAATCACACACTTCACGAAGTAGCAAAATTAGCGACCCTTGATATGTAAAGAGCTTCTGCTTCTCTTGTCGGCACAAGAGAAGGAAAAAATATGATTTTAAAACCAATATTTTTGCCTGCGCAAGAATGACGAAAATGAGCCATGGCAGGGCTTTTGATACTTTTCTCGGCAGACGCCGCTATGGAATAGCTAGTACCCTTGGGGTGAAAGTAAAAGAAAAACATATAAATAATGAGGTTTTAAGGAAATGGATCCCGCATCAAGTGAGGGATGACACATTAGAATCTGAAAACTTCTCTTTTAAAACTTTTGCTACAAACACAAGCAATGCCAGTTGGCGCTTAGCCCTCCATGGTTGCCTGGCAAGTCTGAACGCCCACTCCATTCCAATTTTTCTTAAAACTTCTGGAGCCCTTGGCACTTTGCCCGAAATATAATCAAATGCCCCCCCCACTCCCATGGCAACTGAAGCATCAATATTGGGAAGATTTGCCGCTATCCACTCTTCCTGCTTTGGCGCACCAAAAGCAACAAAAAGTATATCGATATGATTAATGACTAATGATTTATGATTAATTGATTCTGAATTAAAATTATCTTCCTTATTTCTTTTAATCTTTAATCTAGAATCTTTATTCATATTTGGCCATTCCTCTCCGACAAAATTAACTATGAGATCTGGATACTTTTCACGTAAGCAGTGAGCAACTCTTTCTGCTACTGCATCCCTACCCCCTAAAAGCCCTATGGACAAGCCACGTTTTGCACATTCACTAACCAATTCCCACATCAAATCTATACCAGCAATGCGCGTTTTAATGCCATTTTTCAACATCTTACCGGCTAGTAGAACCCCTATACCGTCCGGGAGGCTGACCGTAGCTTTATTAAGAACCTCTTGATACGCTCTTGAGCGTGTCGCATATACCAGTATCTCCGGATTTGGGGTTACTACATAGCTCTTTTGGTTCTTTTTTTCTATACTATTGAAGATATACTCTAAGATCTCCAACTTTGACGCTGTAGTAATCTTCGTGCCAAGTATTTTTGTGGAAGGAAGCAACTCTTTCATACTATATAACCTTTAAAAATTTATTGTTCCATTGCTAAATTGATCAATTGTTCATTTTTTGTGTTCTGCATATTTTGCCTTTAATTCTTTCTAAACTTATTACTTTTATACTTTTAATTTTAAATTATTCACGTCCCTATAATTCCTCTTATATGATACTTATCATTCTTACATTATTCCCCATCTGTGAAAATAAATTCATAAACTCTTTATTTTCACAATACTACAAGTTATAAAGTCAATTTGCTAACCGGCATAATAATTAGATTATCAAATGACGCATCGTCATAGAAATATTTATTTGTTCCAGGAATTCTTTCCTTCTTTATTTATTAATCCAATCATTAATCTTTAATCAATTAGTCTCTTGATCAATATTCATTCCTATTTATTGATTTCTTATATAGTTCCAAATTCTCCAGTGCTACTCCGGTTCCTCTGACAACACAATACAATGGATCTTCTGCAATATACGCAGGGACTCCCGTTTCGCGTGTTATGAATTTATCAAGATTGCGAAGTAGTGTCGTGCCGCCGGAAAGAACTATTCCTTTATCAATGATATCTGATGCCAGTTCCGGAGGCGTCATTTCAAATGTCTCACGGATCGCACCAATCATCGCTTTTAGTACCGGCTGGATCGCTTCGTTAATTTCGAATTCCGATACTTCAACGCCTCTAGGAAGTCCACTGACGCTATCCCGGCCCTTAACTTCCATCTTTTTTGTCGAATTTGAGGCGGGTATTGCATTTGCCATAGTCACTTTTATTTCTTCGGCAGATTGCTCACCCACCATCAGGTTAAATTTTTTCCTGATATAGCTTACTATCGATTCCTCAAGTTTATCCCCCGCCACTCTGATTGATTTGTGAACAACAACTCCACCTAATGAAATTACGGCAACGTCTGAAGTCCCACCCCCACTATCTAAAATCATATGCCCGTTGGGCTGAGCTATCGGAATTTTGGCCCCAATAGCGGCAGCCAATGGTTCCTCTATGAGATATACCGAGCGCGCACCAGCGGCCATGGTCGCATCAAGAACTGCCCTTTTCTCAACTTGGGTTATACCCGACGGAATACACACCATCACCTCGGGCTTAATAAGTCTGCTTTTCCCGGCAACCTTTTCAATAAAATAAGAAAGCATCGCCTCAGTTATGACATAGTCTGCAATGACTCCGTCTTTCAGTGGACGGGTTGCCACGATATTTCCCGGAGTACGGCCCAACATTTCTTTTGCCTCTTGGCCAACCGCTACCACCTTATTGTCATCGGCTCTTACCGCAACAACAGTCGGCTCATTCAAAACAACTCCCTTACCGGCCACATACACTAAAGTGTTTGCTGTCCCAAGATCAATGCCAATACGTTTGTTAAATGAAAACATAAACTAGCTAAAAATTAAAAGTTCAAAATTAAAAGTTAAATACAATTACAAAGCGGAGAAAAACTTTGAACTTTGCATTCAAACTTTTAACTATATCTAAAGATATAATTTCTATATCATTTAAAGCTACTATATCCACTATATCAATAGTCTCAACCCCTTTCAAGCCCACACCCCTCATTTTGATTGTAAAAAGTCTAGAGGAAGACAATTCTTTACCTTATATAATTAAACACCCAATAGTTTTCTTTATGGTAAAAAAGGTATATTATTGGATAGTATACTAAGCCCTGCGCACACGGGAATGGTATAATTTCAACCATGCCGAAAAAAACAATCTTCACTACAGCCATTATCCTCATCGTTGTAACACTTGTTGCCTACGGTTTTATCTTATACGGCAAAGGTTATCGCCTCAATTTATCAGGAGAAGGGAATAAAATAATTGCCGGAACAGGACTTCTCGTTCTGACGAGTGCACCAAATGGCGCCCGGGTTTATATAGACGACAGCATTACGACCGCGACGGATGATACTATAAATTTACCTCCAGGAGAATACGACGTTAGAATTGAAAAAGACGGGTATTATCCCTGGAAAAAACATGTCACGCTTAAAAATGAAGCTGTTACCAAAACCGATGCAGTACTTTTCCCCGTCGCTCCAAAGCTTGAAGCGGTAACCTTGCTGGGAGCTGAAAAACCGGTAATTGATCCCACGGGAAGCCTCATAGGATATACCGTCAGCTCATCATCTGCGGAAAATAATGGCATATATGTACTTAACCTCGGCAGTAGATTTATTATTCCCTTCGGCACCTCCGCGCGTCAAATAGCGGATGATAGTGTCCATAACTTTTCAAAAGCGTCTATAGAATTCTCACCCGATGGAAGAGAAGTAATCGCAACAGTCTCTACTCTCACTCAAGAACGTATGTATTTACTGAAATCGGATACTCTTAATGTAGACCCGCAGGATATCACCCTAACCTCAGACGAAGTAAGGACACGGTGGGAAGACATTCAAAAGCAATTAGATCAGGAATTTGCAACAACCCTCCCTACTGCCTCCAGAAAATTCATTCTGAGCAACTTCGCAAAAGCCAAACTTTCACCTGAAGGAGACAAAATACTATACGTAGCATCCCAAAGTGCAACAATGCCTTTCTTCATTAACCCGACTCTTCCTTCAACAAATTCGACCCAAGAAACAAGAAACATAAAACAGGGCGCGGCCTATGTTTATCAGGTCAAAGAAGACAAGAACTATCTATTATATGAGCCGCAAGCGAATGAAATTTTGCCTCAATTCATCTGGCACCCCTCCTCTGCGCATGTTGTTTTTGTACAAAACAAACGGATATTTTCTTTGGAATATGATGGTGGGAATAAAACAACTCTCTATGCAGGCCCTTTCGATCCGGATTTTCTCTTCACATGGCCTGACGGATCGGGACTTATAATCCTTGCCAATTTTAACGATGAAACAATCCCCGGAAACCTCTATAAAGTTGGCCTCCGCTAGATGATAGGAGTATACATTCTTGATTCTTGATTCTTGATTCTTGATTCTAGTGGTTTGAATGTGTTCCCCCCGATGGCTTCGGGGGGAACTAGGATACGCAGCCCAGGGCCGCGCGATGACAGATCAGTTAGTACTCCTTACTATGTGAGGCAAGTCGTCCCCATCGGACATAAGTGCCATAAACTCTGCCCGAAAAACACGCTTGTTGTACTTCCGCTTGTTGATGCGGAACATGACGATAAGCGGAATCGGGGCCACTGGAAGGACTACAAATCCAACCAGCACGCTTTCGGCGACAATGCCATAGGTGAAGGCTGGCAAGATAGCACCGACAATGGTGATCGCCACCTCCAGAAGCTGGCGACGGACAACGTCCGTACACCACCATTCGTGGTTTCCCAATGCCGCAGCGATCATGAAGGCTACAGCGTAAGGAAATGCAAGGTATACCGTCAGGTACACCCAGTCGGGGAATTGCCCATTCATCTTAAAACCTCCACATCAAACTGGACCGTGTCAACAGTGAATAACAACTTACCCTCGTACTGAGAGAAGCTGTTCATGTAGGTAAAAACCGCTTCCGCAGCTGCTGCCTTCACGTCTTCAACCGTCTCCAGATGATCCTTAAAATCCTTCTGGTAGACCACCTCTTTGGCGATCTCATAGGCGTTGTTGATGAGCTTCTGATCTACCGTCGTGCCCTGCTTTATGCAGGCGGTGAAAATCAGTCCTGTGACACGGATCGGCCTATTACGGCTTTCAACGTACACGTTGTGTGAGAACTTTACCGTAACGGCTTCATTCTTGACACAAACCTCTGTGCTCTCCGTCACGACGAGCGCAACCTGCGGCTCGTTGATCCTCAGAAGGACCAGAAACAACAAACAGGCTGCAAGGCCGATCTCGGCGGTTATGATAACAACGTGATGGGGTTTCAACTCTCACTCTCCCAATGAGTATGGCGGAAGGGCAACCTTCCTCGAATGTCTTGGATTGGTGCAGGGGTCTACCCTCTACTTGAAAGGGTTGTTTTAGACCGCCTCTCCATTTTCTCCTCAAAATTCTAACTGACCTGTTTTTAAAGTGCTGATGCCGGACCTTAGTCCGGTAAGCATTTCACCGGTCAGATTCGACTTCAAGATATGGGAATTATAGCATTTATTTACCTTAATTTCAAATACTACGGGATATTTTAATCTTAAGAATTAAGCGACAGAAGTAAGTATCAAGCATCAAAATTAATACTATTAATTTAATTTCATCCTAAATACTTGATACTTTATTCCTAATTCGTGATACTAAATATATGAAGCGTGTAGGAGCACTTATTTTTTGTTGTGGTTTATTCTTTATTCTTGCCAGCCAGGGGATTGCCCAAACCCTTTTCCCTCAATTTTCTCAAAGCAAAGGAACTAACGTCAATGCAACGGTTGGCACAACAACACTCTCAATATCAGGATATCAGTCCCCATACGCTTCAATCATCATAAAAACCCAAAGCGGCACCTTCATTACATCCACAACAGCTGACGAGAATGGGTACTTTTCAGTATCAAACGTACTCATAAACGGCACAAACTTAATCTATTGCTTTCAGGCAGCTGATTTTAAAAGAGTAGGAATTTCAGAGTCTTGCATCACTATTCCCGGACCTATCACCGGAGACGTTACCTATACAGATGTGTTTCTGCCCCCAACTATTGGACTTTCAAAAAAACAAATTAACGCAGGACAAGACGCCGTTATCTACGGCTATTCCATGCCGGGAGCAACCGTTTATATTGTTATCGAAGGAAAAGTCATCACTGTTACCGCTGACCAAGACGGATACTATACCTATATATACAGAAATGTACCGGCAGGTGTATTTTCTATTTCTGCAACGGCAAGCCTTGAAGATAAATCCTCTCTTACCCCCACAAATGACGTTGTGCTTGAAGCACTCTCAATCACGCAGCAGATAACAGATACAGGAGAAAAGGTGATCGAAAAAGTCGAAAAAAAAGTACCTTTCAATATCCTTCCATTCCTATTACTTGCCTTAGCGCTACTTGTTGCTATAGGAATTCTTCTTTATAAATTGAAGTTCAGGTTGTGGGTCATTTTTATCGATTTTATGAGACGGAGAAAGAAAATGCACCACGATTGGTTTTTGGACAAATGGAGTTAAGGCTAATGGGACAAATTTCAATGAATTCCTGTTGACTTACGTTTTTCTTTCTGCTTTTAATTATAGTAGCACTTATTGCATCTATGAGTTTGTCTTATTCATCAAGCCTCAAAATGTCCCTGATCATTTCGGGAATATTTTTTGTATTATTTTTTCTTGCTGTTGGAAAATCCGACGCAGCCTCACTTTCATCTGCCAGCGCGACACTGACAACTTCACGACCATCCGCCTCAAGCCCAATAAATAATGGCGGTTCGCCTCCGGGTGCGGCGGCGGGTTCCGGTCAGCTAACAATATTTAATAACAGCTCACGCTTTCTGGCTTCAGATTCGGCCAAAACAATACGGGCCACAGGAACTGCAATCACCAATAATAACCTCATTATCGCTTCCCAATCAGCAGATCTTCTCACTGTATATTTGGGAAATACAACAACTACCTTTGCTGCCCGCGGGGCTGATGTCCTTTTTGTACCGATAACAGCTATGCACTCTATTAAGTTCACGGTTAACACCGAAATCCCAAGCGGTGGAAAGATTACACTTACGTACCCCGGGACCGCCAATAACACGGCTTCTCCTTCAGCGACAACCTTTGCTTTCAATAATTTACAAACCGGCAGCGTCGTCAGTAACCCGGCCTCAGGATGTAACTCAGTCTCTATCAGTGCTCCGACAATTACTTGCACTACCAATGCAATTATCACTGCCGGAACAACAGTAACCGTTTTGGTAGGCTGCTCTGCCCAATCGGGAGGCTCATGCACGACCCAAGTGCCCACACTTATCAATCCAACGAAGAGTAATTCCACTGCTGGGGCTGCCGATATTTGGAAAATTGGCATTCAGACCCTGGATTCTGGAGATATTGTACTTGACGATTCAACTATTGCTATTGGCACCGTTGAATCGGTAACAGTACGCGCAACCATCGATCCAAGTCTTACCTTTACTATTGCCGGAGTCGCTAATGGTGTTACTTTAAGTTCTCTTTATACGGGTTGTGGTCAATTGGATACCACAAATACCGGAATAACTTCTACAGCAACCGATATTAGCCTTGGAAGTCTTTCTGTTCCACCGGGTATTAATTCAACTCTCAGCAATATCGCAGCCCAAACATTAGTCGTAACAACCAACGGTGCAAATGGATACTCTATTACGGCAACCTCAAGCGGACAATTAAGAAACGTTGCAACCGGATTTGCCATAACCAGCACTCTTGTTCCTCAAGCATTTCCTGCAAGTACAAATTTCTTTGGTATTCATGCCTGCGGCACTGATACGGATCTAATTAGATGGACTTCGAATATCGTTTCTGCATGCAATACCCAGGTTACCGGATCAAGTGATCCAATATGCCGATACGGGTGGCCGACACAAACCAGCCCTATTCTTATCGCACAACGCTCAACAGGACCAATTGGAGCAGGCTCAGCGTGCATCGCTAGTGGCTGCGGACAAAATGTTGTTTCCTACGCTGCGACTCAAGACGTAACTCTACCTCCTGGTATTTATCAGTCGGTGGTAACTTATGTCGCAACACCATCATTCTGATGGTTGATAGTTAATAATTAATGGTTAAAAAATAAAATAAATGAATCTCGTTCATTAATCATTAATCATCAATCATTAGTCATTAGTCATTAGTCATTAGTCATTAAATATGTCTACTACAACGAAGTGCAAAACAAAATACTTGGCCAAATCCGCCATCATTTATACTGCGGTCAGCGCCGGACTCATATTAAGCGCGAAAGTACTTTTTGCTCAGGAAGCCCGCTCGATAACAATCGTTCCCCCGGGTGCCGAATTTAGGGTTGATCCCGGAGGAAAAACGGAAGGCATTCTAAAAGTAGTTAACAGCAGCAACACCCCGCTTACATTTAAGGCACAAATCAAGGATTTCATAGTTGATGACACGGTTGGTACACCGCATATTTTGCCGGACAACACTCTCTCAAAAAAATATTCAGCCTCCGCATGGATTGCCGTCAGCCCTGACACTTTTACGATTGAACCCGGCAAAACCCAACAAGTGAATTACTACTTACAGGTTCCTTCCGATGCACGCCCCGGAGGTCATTACGCAGCTGTTGTGTATCAACCCCAGGAAGTAATAGGCGTGAGAGGAACAGGAGCCGGCGTTGAAACTCACCTGGGGACACTTTTCTACGTACGCGTGAATGGAGATATCGTTGAAAATGCAACCGTCACCAAGTTCTCACCCGAAAATGCATTTTCAGAATACGGCCCCGTCAAAATCAATACACAGATTGCCAATTATAGTGATTCGCACATCAGACCAATAGGTATTGTTGTGGTCAAGAATTTACTCGGTCAAACTATATTTTCAGGAGCCCTTGATGAACACAATATCTTCCCCGAAGCATCACGGGACTTTACAACAGAAGTAGGTGACAAACTCATGTTTGGACCGTATACCGCTGAACTTCGGGCAAATTATGGCACCAACAACAATCTCACCCTTTTTGCCTCAACCACATTTTTCGTACTCCCATGGAAAATTGCAGGAATAGCTCTATTAGGAATTATCGCCATTGTTCTACTTATCATTTTCTTACGCCGCAGAAAGAAGTCGGCACAACATCAAACAACTCCTCCACCCGCACCTCAAGCGTAAAGCTTTGTAAATATGGCGGTCCTACCCAGACGACTACTGTAACAACTATTGCCTCCTATGCTGTAGGGTAAATCGGTAATGAAATTGTTGCAGACGGTAGCTTGGTAAACATGTCTTAGGAGGGAGAATATACCTATGTTGCTACACCGTCTTTCTGAAAATATCCAACCCTTTTTGCTAAAGGTTTACTAGTTAAGAACTTGAGGGGAAGTAGGTTGAATTTTCTCTTCCTTCATCGGAATTGTAAAAAATGCCGATGTTCCCTTGCCAATCTCTGATTTGAGCCAAATCTTCCCACCGTGCTCACTAATTATTG
>JAUSMW010000047.1 GCA_030645815.1 Candidatus Saccharimonadota bacterium | reverse complement strand
GGCGGTTGGATTTTGGTATGTCACAAATATGTTTTGGCAAGGAAATTCAAATCTGAATAATATTTTTTATTGCTCGCTGATTGGCTTGGTAGTGACTCTAGGAATGGTAGTTATTACTGAATTTTACACCTCAAAGAACTTTGGTTCGGTTAAGGCAATTGCCAAAGCTTCAACCACCGGTCACGGAACCAACGTGATTGCCGGACTCGCAGTATCAATGAAATCGACTCTGGCACCAATTCTGTTGATCGCGGCTGCAACTTGGTACGCTTTTAGTTTAGCAGATATTTATGGAGTGGCAGTAGCAGCGATGTCGATGCTATCGATGACTGGAATTATTGTTGCGATTGATGCTTTTGGCCCAATCACTGACAACGCCGGTGGAATTGCTGAAATGGCTGGTCTGTCAAAGTCAGTTCGTGATATCACAGACCCACTCGATGCAGTTGGAAACACGACTAAAGCTGTAACTAAAGGTTACGCGATTGCTAGCGCTGGGTTAGCAGCACTGGTACTTTTTTCGTCTTATTCAGAAGAATTACTTGCAGCTGGAGTGAATGTAAGTTTTCTAATCTCTGATCCAAAAGTTTTGATCGGTTTATTTATTGGTGGAGCGTTGCCATATTTCTTTGGAGCATTGGCGATGGAAGCAGTTGGAAAAGCAGCTGGAGCAGTTGTCACCGAAGTACGCCGCCAATTCAAGGAAATTAAAGGCATTATGGAAGGCAAAGCCAAACCAGATTACGCTAAAGCAGTTTCGATTGTTACAGCCGCAGCTCAGCGTGAAATGATTGTTCCAGCACTTATTCCGGTTGTTGCACCAGTTTTAGTTGGATTAATACTTGGGCCAGCTGCTTTGGGTGGAATGTTGGTTGGATGTATTGTAACAGGACTATTCGTTGCTCTCTCAATGACGACCGGTGGAGCAGCTTGGGACAATGCTAAGAAATATATTGAAGAGGGTGAGTATGGCGGTAAGGGAAGCGATGCTCACAAAGCCGCAATCACTGGGGATACAGTTGGCGATCCTTATAAAGACACCGCCGGACCTGCTATCAACCCTATGATCAAAGTTATTAACATCGTTGCACTTCTTTTGGTACCATTCCTAAAGTAGTTAGGTGTCTTTGCGTGCTTCGCACTAAAAGATACCGCCGGGCCCGCAATTAATCCTATGATCAAGGTTATTAACATTGTGGCGTTGTTGCTGGTTCCATTCCTCAAGTAATCAATTTAATAACAAAATTTCCCTGGTTTTAAACTGATACGTTGTAATCAGTCTTATCCTATATTATATTTTTCACAACCAAATAATTACATCAAAGGAGAGATGATGTGGAAGTTAACGGAGTAGTTATCTCAACGGCCATTTTTGATTGGAGTGGAACGCTCAGTGACGATCGGCAGATGGTTTTCGAAGCAAACA
>JAUSMW010000038.1 GCA_030645815.1 Candidatus Saccharimonadota bacterium | reverse complement strand
GATATTGAGACTATACTGGTATTTCCTGCTGGGTCAGAAATGCCACCTGCCGGAATAGTGGCTGTGACATCTCCGTCAGCAGTAACTACCACTGAGATATTAAAGGTAGTTCCATTATTAGGCGCAACCTCGGTAACAGTAACTGCGCCTGTGGTGGCGGTGCTAGTAGAAAGATCTATGTCAGCATTGGTAAATGTTCCGGTATTTATCGGTTCATCAAATACTGCCGTGAACTCTACCGGAGATGTATTGGTCGGATCGGATTGTCCGACCTTTTTATTGATAGTGACATCAGGAGCAATTGTATCTTTTGTAAACGATCTACTAGCCGTGCCAATGTTTCCTATGGCATCAGTATCTCTAATGTTTAAAGTAAATAGTACGTCACCTAGAGAGACAAAGTCTGCAAGTGAAGAAAATGTATTTGTAGATGCGCAAGCGTACCAAGTACCACCATTAATATTACATTCCTGAGTACCAGGTTCAGAACTTGTAAATGTAAAGATTGTTACCCCTCTGACAGTTGCAGAAATATCAGGAGCGGTTATGGCGACAATGGAAGAAACATTATCTACGGCTACTGTTTGAGTCGCTGGCGTAACCTGATCCAGGGCATCATCATTAACTGTTAATCGTAAGCATTGGGCTCCATTGGCAGACGGTAAATCAGTATTAGAATCCCATTCAAAAGTAATCGTATTTGAACCAGATGAAGTAATGATTCTGGTAGTTGTGGTGGACCCTACTTGATACGGATTTGCGTTATTAATATCTGGCGCTCCGCCTGAATCGTTAAAATCTGCGGCTGCCGGACCCAGCAATGTTGCAGCGGCCCATGGACCATTACATAACCCGTCTGAATCCGTTTCATATTCTATTTTCGCTTTGGTATTATTATTTTCTGTATCATCTACTTCTATTGAAATATCAACATCTCCACTGCCATCTGTTTGTTGAGTTGCGGAATTAAAAGTGCCAGTTGGGGCCGAATTGTTTTCGTTACCAATTTGGAAATCACCAAAGCTAGTTGCTCCGAGTATTTGAGTATTAGTAGCATTTTTTGTGCCTACTGTTAGGTTGGTCCATGAACCAGAATATTTTGCGGCCTGGAAAATCGTGTAATCTGCTGGACCATCTAGGTCTCCGGGAACAAAGGTGAAAACGGCGTTATAATCAGTAAAAGCAACGCCTGTATTGGTTGCCGACCAGCACCTATTCACGCTTTTGGCAGGATCAATATCAGAGGTGGCAATATTGGAACAATCTCCCGAAGCTGTGCTAAAAGTTAAATCACCCACTACTGAGACGCTCCCAAAACTAATATCTACCGGCGCATAAACAGATCCATCTCCGATTTCAAAAGTTTTATTCGTTGCGCCAGTCACAATATATTTTCTCAAATTCCCCACGATATGACTTCCCGTGCTACCTCCCGACACACTGCCCGTCGAGCTTACATATATATTGTTGGCGCCAGTTGTGATATTACCATTGGTCAAAGTAAGCAATCCATTGACGGTTGCATTACCAGCCAGCGTAGCGCCACTAGCATTATTGATTTTGAGTCCTCCATAAGTAAGCGCGCTAACTGTTTGCGCTGCGCTTCCTATATATGCAACAGTCAAATTCGTTAATGTCGTATTGCTAATCGTGTATTGTGAACTGAAATCTGCGGTAGCGGCGGTACGGGTTACATTCACCGTACCATTTCCGGTCAGTGTCCCCGTCCCACTGACGATTACGCCTGCAGCAGGATTTAACACCGCGCTGGAATCAACTGTCAGATTTCCTCCGACACTAAAATTTGTGTTAGCGGAAACTGCAGCGCTTGTATTTGAAATAGTTAGGTTATTAAAAGCAACGGCTGTTGTCCCGCCAATAGCTTGAGCGACTACCCCATCAAAAGTAATGTTACTGCCGGTTGCCGTAAATGTACTATCGTTTGTGAAATTACCACCGATTGTCATGGTACTATTCGTAGCAGTAAAAGTATTATCACTGGTAAAATCTCCACCGATATCAAAAGTGCTTCCCGTTCCTGTAAAAATACCATGGTTTACTAGATTCCCGCCAATAGTGTGAGTAAAGCCTCCCGCATCAATTGTATTGCTTGCCCCAATAGTAAAGTCGCCGGCGGTATTTATCGCGGCAAGCGCGATAACTGTGGCAGTTCCAGACATAGTGAAATCTTCGGCTATATTCAAAGATGTGCCCGGCATAGTTTTTGCGCCGCTACCAGAGAGAATCAGGTTATCATATCCCGGAGTCGCACCATTTGGATTGAGAACCGTCTGAGCTGCGCCATTATATTCCACTGTAGCATTCGTAAGCTGTGCCGCCTTCCATATTCCGGCGCCACCACTATTACTCATCGTTCCGGCAATGCGCATTATGCTACCACCAGTCATCAGTAAACTTGCGCCCGTATCTATGGTTACATTATAGAAATCAGTTATACCAGCCATCGTGGCGTCTGGATTTGTAAAAACCACCGTGTCCGAATTGTGATTAAATATACCCCCATTATCAAGCCATGCTCCATTCGCGCCTGAGATGGTAAGTGTGGCGTTCAAGGTTGTATTTAATATTCCTCCGCTTTGAATTGTCATTCTGCCTACCGAAGCCTCTATGGGCAATGTCGGATCAAAATGCCCCCCCGCAACAGGAATCACGACATCATCTAGGTCCGATGGAACACCATTTGGAGTCCAGTTCA
>JAUSMW010000037.1 GCA_030645815.1 Candidatus Saccharimonadota bacterium | reverse complement strand
CCATTAATTTTGTCATTGCCGCCATAGCCAAAAATTATGTCATTTCCGCTGGTTCCGTTTAGAGTATTTGCTCCGTTTGTACCATGAATTACTTTGGTGTAATTTCCTGTACATTCAGCAGGTTTAACACCTGCCCCGACTATGGCTTCGGCAATATCATTAGTTGTCTTCCAAGTAAATGTTTGACCGGGCCCTGCTGCAGTACCACTCATATTACCGTTTTGATCAATTGTTCCGCTACCATTTATAGTATAAGGAGAACCTACTCCAGTGTAATTAATGACATAAGTTAAACCGTTACCGATAGTATTACCATTTATATCCCAGGTAATAGTATTATCAGGGTTATAAAATCCAGTACCAGAAAAATCTCCGGTAGAATTTTGGGTAGCAATATTCATTGTGTGAAGATAATCTCCGCTACAACCTGTTACACAAGTAAAGGTAAGGGTATAATTTCCGACTAAATTCCACTGGGTAGTGGCAGCGGAGGCTATAGTAACGGCATTGGCATCGAGGGTAACTGCGGTTTGTGCCAATGCGCGGCCATTGAGTACTGCGCCTGTTTGTAACGCAATATTTGTTTGATCCAGAATATTTCCATTGAAAGTAGAGTAGGTTCCAAGCGTCGTTGCGCCGGTGACTTGCCAGAAGACGTTCTTGACCTGTGCGCCACCACTTAGGATAACCTTCTTAGCAGAGCTGATATTGAGAGTTCCTGCTATCTGGAAAAGCCAGACATCCGTTGCTGATCCTGTGAGAGTGATATCCCCTGTTATAGTAACAGGTGTACCCCAGGTGTAGGTGCCGGGGACGAAGTTCTGTCCACTGAGAGTTCCACCGCCCACATTAAGATTGGCGCCAACTCCCGGCGTTCTACCTGCGGCATCTGTGTATGCAGTTTCCATGTTGGCTACCGCGTTGTCTACTAATGTCTTGTTAGCAAGTGGTGGGTTACCTGCAAAACAGGTTGTATCACCACTGCCTACATATTGAGCTGGCCCATCAACACCGTATATTGTTCCAGCTATCATTGAACACCATACGGTATTCATCGCAGCGGAAGAGATAGGGCTTGCGCCAATATTTCCAGTTATGAGAGAGCTTCCGGTATTCGTGATCCCTGCTTTAGACAGTATCGCGAAATTACCGGCTGTTCCAAGATTAACTGCTGGCGGACCGGCCGCGCGTGCAGGGCTTAACCCAGTGAGACCTAAAACCGCGAAAACGAAAAATGCGGGTACTGTTATTAATAAAATCTTTTTGAACTTTTTCATATATTA
>JAUSMW010000019.1 GCA_030645815.1 Candidatus Saccharimonadota bacterium | reverse complement strand
ACTTTTGGCTGTGGCAGAGGAGCTAAAAAAGCTAGAGCCCCAGCCGCAGCTTAGTTATATTGGTCATCGAGGTGATAATCTGCACGGCTTGGTTGGCGCTCATGCAGGTGTTGGTGCAGCTTACAAAATCTTCGCTGGTAAATTTCGTAGATACCACGGGGCAGGGTGGACCCAATTCTTTGATCTACTAACAACACTAAAAAATATCCGGGATGGGTTTATGATTTTAATCGGATTGTTTCAAAGTATAATCCTCATACGAAAGCTAAAACCAGATGTTGTATTTATTAAAGGTGGCTTCGTAGGCGTACCGGTTGGCCTGGCAGCCAGGTTTTGGCGAGTAGCTTATGTCACGCATGACTCTGACGCTTTGCCCGGGCTAGCCAATCGCTTGCTAGCTAGAGGCGCTAGTGCTCATGCAGTTGCAATGCCAAAGGCTAGCTATAACTATCCGGCAGAAAAGACGATTGAAGTTGGGGTTCCAGTAATGCCTGGATATCAATATGTTACGAGTGAGCTAATGTCCAAGGCCCGTCTGGAGCTTAATATTCCTGATTCCGCTTCTGTGTTATTTGTCACTGGTGGTGGAAATGGCTCAAGGCGGGTAAATAACGCTGTTGTCTCGGCCTCACCGAACCTTTTTGCTAGCGTTAATAATTTGTATATCCTCCACCAGGTTGGCAAAAAACTGGAAGCCGAATGCCAAAAGTCTTACCTAAAAGTTTTGGATGCTAAAACCAGAAACAGAGTAAGAGTATATGGTTTTACTGATAAGATGCAGAGACTTAGCACTAGCGCAAACCTAGTAATCAGTCGCAGTGGTGCTACCGCCATGGCAGAATTCGCTATGCAGGGTAAGGCAGTAGTAGTTGTGCCCAACCCGATACTAACAGGGGGGCATCAGCTAAAAAATGCCGCCGTGTTTGAAGCTAAGAAAGCCTGTGTTGTTGTCAGGGAAGATGCTCTAGACAGTTTAGGCAATGTGATCATTGGACTTCTGCATGATCGGGACAAACGGCGTGCTCTGGGTGAGGAGCTGCATAAATTTGCTAAACCAGATGCAGCAGAATTGACAGCGCAACTTATCTTAAGTGTGGCCCAAAATCAGTTTGGTGCGAGCTAAAGAGTAATTATGTTTGGGATAAAAAAAAGGACTCGCCGTCAACCCGTAAGTACTCGTTCAAAACAATCGTTTTCGTATTTTCACGGTCAGGCATCTCAGGGTCGCCCACCAAGGAATAATCCTATTAAGGCCTCTCGGCCAGGTGTCGGCTCTTATTGGCGACTAGTGCCTTCGTTATTGGCTCTGGTGGCCTGTTTGGCGACAATTGGCTATAGCTTATATATCGCGCCCACAGCAGTGCTTCGCACGGAAGGCGCAGCTTTGTTCCGCCCAAGTGACGATTACCGGCTCGGCATAAATCAAATATTATCTGGATCGCTTTTGAATCGTAGTAAACTTACTTTTGATAGCACAAAACTCGAGCAGGAGATTCTGGATTTGTATCCTGAGATTGCAGGGGTAACGGTTGCGGTGCCCCTAGTTGGTCATACACCGGTTATCGGCATAAGGTTTGCCGACCCTACCATAAAGTTTGTGTCTGGAGCTCAACAGATGGTACTTGATAATACTGGCAAAGTTTTACCTCTAGTGGCTACTAATGCAGCTCTGCCAGTAGTTAGTGACGAGTCGGGTATTGTCTATGAGTCAGGTGATAGGGCGCTATCCTCAGATGAGGTTTCGGCACTTATCTCTGTACATTCTGAGATATTAGCCAACGACAAGAAAGTGGCCTCAATGCGCATTGGTGTTGCTCCCAAGGAGTTTGCTCTGCAGTTAGAAGGTGAGAGCTACTATATTAAATTTAAACTGGACCACACCGCAAGAGAGCAGGTAGGTGCTTTGTGGACAGTGCTTGAACGCTTGGTTGCTGAAGGGAAAAAGCCAGCTACATATATAGATGTACGCTTAGCCGAGCGAGTCTTTGTGTTGTAAGGGTAGCCCCACTCTACCCCGACATAGTGTTCGTAAAATGTTCATATATATGCATCGATTG
>JAUSMW010000031.1 GCA_030645815.1 Candidatus Saccharimonadota bacterium | reverse complement strand
AATCAAAAAACACTTTCCGGGCAAGGTATTTGAAACAACCATACCTAGGAATATTAGATTGGCAGAAGCACCTAGCCATGGTTTGCCAATTGGTGCCTATGAGCGTTGGAGTAAAGGGGCTAGAGCGTACAAAGCAGCTACAAAAGAGCTACTAGATAGGGTTGGAAATTAGAAATGGCGCAAAAAAAAGGACTTGGCCGAAGTTTTGACAGCCTACTGCCAACAGAACTGTTGAATGAGACGTTTGACCCGACAGCTAGCGAGGACCACAAAGTATCAGAGCTTCGCTATATAGATATCAATGACATATCACCAGACCAGAACCAACCCCGCAAAAGCTTTGATGAGGCAGCTCTAAACGAACTTGCGGCCTCTATAAAAGAGCATGGAGTAGTCCAGCCATTAGTCGTTGTACCTCACGGTGGACAATTCCAGATTGTAGCGGGTGAGAGGCGTTATCGTGCCAGTAAAAAAGCTGGTTTAGAAAAATTACCAGCCATTGTGCGAACACTTAGCGCTCAACATCGCCTAGAGATTTCGTTGATAGAAAACTTGCAACGACGAGATTTGAATTCACTAGAAACAGCGACTGCTTATCTGAAATTGCGTGATCAGTTCAATATGAAGCTAGAGGAAATTGGCGCTCGTGTGGGTGGTAAATCTATTGCCACAATCAGTAATGCTTTGAGATTATTGCAATTACCTGAAAATGCCAAAAATGCCTTGGTCAACGGCGAAATTAGTGAGGGACATGCCCGACAAATACTAGCATTAGATAACAAGCCTGCCCAAGATGACCTACTAAAGCATGTTATCAACGAAGGCTGGAGTGTGCGCCGTGCAGAACAATTCGTGATTGGATATAAGCGAGGCGAAGGTGGTGATAAAAAATCAGCTGCGGTGCGGTCAACCTTCACTGAGACCCCCCTCACAAAAGACCTTTCGAAACGATTATCTACGGAGGTTAAAGTTAAAACCACTGCAAAAGGTGGTCAGCTAGTGATTAATTTTAAAGACGAAAAAGACCTAGATAGAATCACTAAAAACTTTAATTAAAAGAATCTAAATTCTTGAAAAGGGAATAGCTTTAGACCAACTGGGCCAACAATATCTTCCTGAGGTATTGTGCCTAAGCCACTACGCGAATCTAGTGAATAATTACCCTGTCGGTGGTCGCCCATAACGAATATTTCGCCCGCTGGAACTTTCGTGATAACATCGCCACTAGTGGGGGAACCTTCAATATCTTTTGTTAAATTATCTGGGTCAAAGCCTTCAGGATGTGTACTGTTTACCACAGTAACTTTACCATTATTAACGTATACAGTTTCACCTGGAAAGCCTACTACTCTTTTGACTATATATTCGTCTTTACCGATAACACCCAAAGACAGCTCGGGGTTTTTAAAAACTATGACCTGACCGCGTTCAGGCATGTATTTTTTGCCTTGTATATTAGCGAAAGTGACAGGAATTTTATTGACAATCAACTTGTCCCCGGTATACATCGTTTTTTCCATACTAGGACCTTCGACATTAAAGCTACGGAATACAAATGCGTTGATGAGCATTACCCCTACAGCTACTAGTACAACAAACACAACAACGTTCAGAACGTCTTTTAGAATCTTGTATGTTTTGTTATCAGAATCCATCTTTATACATCATACACTAGATAATTGTCGGTTCACATTTTGGCAAAAATATTAAGTAAAACGTGAGCATAATCTGCTATACTATCCAGAGCAAATGAGTAACAAGAATAATTCAATTGACGGATTTAGCCTTCGTCGCCGTGACACTAATAGGGTGAGGAATTTAGGGGCCGAGCCAGTGCCAGAGCGTTTTTTAAAAGAAAACGCTACCGTCAAGCCTGTTCATGAATCTACACGTCACAAAGAGCCTAGCGCAGGTCTCAAACGTAGTGACATTGACGAATCACTCAAGAAATTCGAAGAAAAGCCGTTTAAGAAGAAAAAGCGGATTACGAAAAAGGGCGTAAAGAAATTCTTGAAGATATTACTAGTTATCATTGTTTTAATTGGAGGCTTTTTAGCAATCAAAGCTTTTATTGCTGGTAGCAAGATATTTGGCGGCAATCTTTTCGATGCATTTTCTAGTAGCCAACCACTCAAGCAAGACGAAAATGGCCGAAGTAACATATTGATATTTGGTACCAGCGAAGACGACCCAAATGACCATGATGGTGCTGCTTTGACGGACTCAATCATGGTTGTGAGCCTAGACCAGACAAAGAAAGTGGCAGCAATCACCAGTGTTCCCCGTGATTTGTGGGTTAAATATGATGATGATTGTGAATTTGGCTATCAGGGCAAGATAAATGTCGTGTATGAATGCTCCGACCCTAACAAAAAGGAAGGTGAATACTCTGAAAAGGGTGCTGAGGCCCTACGAAAGAAAGTTGGTGAAGTATATGGTCTAGACGTGCAGTATTCTGTATTTGTTGGTTACAAAGCTGTTCAACAAGCCGTAGATGCCGTAGGTGGTGTAGATGTAAAGATTGAGAGTAGTGACCCTCGTGGTATATTAGACCGAAACTTTGACTGGGAATGTAATTTTAAATGTTATTATGTGAAATATCCTAACGGCCCGGCGCACTTAGATGGTAAACATGCGTTGGCACTATCTAGGGCACGTAATGATGCTGGTGGCTATGGGTTGAGTCGCGGTAACTTTGACCGAGAGATTAATCAACAAAAGGTATTGATTGCACTACGTAACAAAGCATCCAGTGCGGGTACGTTAGCAAACCCTGTTGCAGCTACAAAACTTATCGACTCGTTGGGTGACAATATCCGCACCAACTTTGTGAGTGGTGAAATAAAAACACTTATAGACTTAGCAAAAGTCATTAATGAGCCAAAAATCGATAGGTTTAGTCTGGTGGATGCCGATCCAGCCCTACTGACTACAGGTATGATTAGTGGTCAAAGTGCCGTCGAACCTACCGCTGGAACTTTTGTATATACCGATATTCATTCGTACATACAAAAACGACTAACACAAGACGAAGCAACAAAAGAGAATGCTAGCATTGTAGTACTCAATGGTTCAGGTGTTCCTGGTGCGGCAAAAACGATGAAGGACAAGCTAACGGCCAAGGGCTTTAGCGTGACGAATGTAGGGGATGCGACTGTGAGCCAGGAATACGGCAAGGCGGCGATATACAAAGTAAGTAAAACTAAACAACCCGCTACTACTGCAAAGCTGAAAAAGACACTCAAAACCAACGTAAAAACAAGTGCTATGCCGTATGGTATGACGGCTGATGCTGATTTCGTTGTCATAGTCGGCCAGTAAGCACTCGTGGTATAATATTTATCACATATGGAGTTAGTAAAATCTGCGGGCAAAAAAACTTCACTAGTTAGTGAAGTGCTATATATAGGATTTAACGCCTCGCTCGCTACGGGCGTGTTGTTATTGGTTTTATTTGGTTTACCAACCCTTGCTTTCCTGTTAGTCATCATCAGTAAATGGCGAGTTTTTGCTGTTCGACCTAGATTTTGGTGGGCAAATATAAAAGCTAATCTACTAGACCTCTTGTTGGGTCTGAGCGCTGTGACCATGATGTTACAAGCATCAAACGTTGTATGGCTACAAGTTATCATAGCTTTGCTATATGCGTTGTGGCTCATCGTTCTAAAGCCTCGTAGTGACCGCCGTTCAATCTTGATTCAGGCGGGTGTTGCGCAATTTATGGCCATAACAGCCCTATACAGTGTGAGCTTTGATTGGCCTGCAATTTTGGTTGTTGCGTGTATGTGGCTAGTGGGGTATATTAGCGCCCAACACGCTATCAGCAGTTACGAGGATAGTGACGTGACACTACTGTCACTAGCTTGGGGCTTAATTGTCGCAGAGCTAGGTTGGTTGGCTTATAGTTGGACAATTGCGTACTCTGTTGCACCAGCTGGTATCTTTAAAATACCGTCTATAGCATTTATTGTGACACTACTTGCGTACTTTGCGGCTCAAGCATATAGACAGTATGCAATCAAAGGCAAACTAAGACTCAATGATGTCACAATACCAGCTATATTTTCTGGTAGTATAATATTGATAATCATTATCTTTTTCAACGATATCAGCAGAGGGTAAACACAAGAGAGGGGCAAGAGTATGGTTAGTGAGAAAAGTTCGGCAAGTCGATTTTTTGTAACAGTATTTTTCTGTTTTATAGCCAGCTTCTTGGGTGCTTGGGTATTTTTGAGTTCT
>JAUSMW010000003.1 GCA_030645815.1 Candidatus Saccharimonadota bacterium | reverse complement strand
AAAAATTGATGAGCAAATTAATTCGGTTCGCCGCGAGCTAGCAAATTTGTTAAGCGCCGATATCATTGGATCGGATACCACAAACAACCGTTTATATTACGAAGTGAACCAGAAGTATGAACACTACGATGCGTTTCGCTCTATTTTTGGGGGCGTCCCGCTGGGTGCCGATGCTGCAGCGCCAACCAAAAAAATCAAAGCAGTTAAGAACGATGTTGCAGATAGCCTAAAACCACTCGGTAAGGTTGACCTGGCACTCTACACGGGTTGGTTTACGCGTGACGAGTCTGCAGGTATCGATCTGTTAATCGTAGGCGACATTAACGCACATGCTCTGGATAAGTACATTAGTGAACTTGAGAAAAAAGAGGGGCGAGATATTCGCTATACCGTACTAACTACTCAGGAGTTTGCCTACCGGCGTCAGATTAAGGATCGTTTTGTGGCGAATATACTTGAAGCAAAGAAACAAGTTTTAGTAGATAAAGATAACGTACTAGGAGAAAAATAGACATGGATGTGCAGTTTTTTGGCGCTAATTGTGTGGTGTTTACAAATAAGGAACTACGAATTGTTGTCGATGACAACCTTGCAAAACTAGGGGCAAAGTCTGTTACTAGGGCCAATGACATCGTACTGTTTACTGGAGACCACGAAGCTCCTACCGTACAAACCAGGATGCTAATTGATATGCCTGGCGAGTACGAGACTGGCAACATCTCTGTCGTTGGTATTCCGGCTCGCAGTCATCTGAGCGAAGACAAAGATGACCAGTCAGCAACCATCTACAAAATAACTGCCGGTGACTTCAGTTATGTTGTCTTGGGGCATATCTACCCCGAGCTGAGCGATGACCAGTTGGAGGCTATCGGTATGATTGATGTGTTGCTTGTGCCTGTTGGCGGTCACGGCTACACTCTAGATGCCATAGGTGCCCTAAAATTAACTCGTAACATTGATCCAAAGCTAGTTATCCCAACACATTATGATGACAAGAGTCTACGCTACGAAGTACCCCAGGTGACGCTTGAGCAGGCTATCT
>JAUSMW010000270.1 GCA_030645815.1 Candidatus Saccharimonadota bacterium | reverse complement strand
CTAAATCAAATTTATTAGGATTTGGTGTTAGAACAGTGTTGCCATTTATTTTTACGGCACTGATGCTTATGAACAACACCGTTTACGGACAGGGAAACAAACAAGGCGATGTTCCTGTTGTATATCCTAGCGGTGGTTTTGGGGTTGATGGAGATGCTTTTGCCGGTCATCCAAAATTATATGTAGGTGATTGGTATGCTAGTCAAACTCCTGGAAGTACCGGAGGTTCTGTTTTCAACAGCGGTGGAGTATTGATACCACCTCCTCCGAAAACGGAAGTAGCCATTTTTATGGATAACTTTAAAACAGGCGATTTGAATGTTTTTGCAGAGTCAGATAAAATCAATGACAATCCGAACACCTATGACATCAAGGCTGGTAATGTGCCTCCTAAAGATGATATGCAACGTGCCATAGCTGTTTTTACTTGGGGAGATCCCAATTTAACTACCCCTAATTATTCTACAAATGGAGTTGCCAATGATTTATGGTGCTTGTTTGCTGCCGATCGTTGGGAAGTTAATGGTTCAGCCTATATTGACTTCGAGTTCAACCAGAATGCAATCATTGTTAATCCTGACGGAACAGTGTCAACAGAGGCACCTTTAGTT
The DNA here is from genome assembly GCA_030645815.1 of Candidatus Saccharimonadota bacterium. Taxonomy (GTDB): domain Bacteria; phylum Patescibacteriota; class Saccharimonadia; order Saccharimonadales; family Saccharimonadaceae; genus JACPYF01. The sequence continues at coordinate 1,855 of JAUSMW010000270.1, read as the reverse complement.
GATGGTGATGGTGATTCTACTGGAGGAAGAACCCCCGGTGATATTTTAATCACTATTGAATTTGTAAGAGGAGGAGGAGTAGGTAATCTTTATGTTGACAAATGGTCAAAAGATGGCTTAGGTCAGGCCTATTATTGGAAAGCAGTAGATCTTACCCTTCCAGAGTATGCAAGTTCAATTTTTGTTACCCATAATACAGTAGCAGAATTGGCACCATGGCCAATTTATGATCAAGTAGGGCCTCCCTATACTTATGCGATTGACCAGTATGCTGAAGGTGCTATCAATCTTACCCAGATAATGGGAGTTGATGCAAAATGTGGACATTTTGCCACAGTATGGACAAGGACAAAAAGTTCACATTCATCAACAGCCCAATTAAAAGATCTTGGAGGAATAACATCATTGAATGTAGGTGCTGTGCCACCTGTAGCCATTTGCTCTACAGTTAATGTGCCGGCTTGTACCTCAGAAGCGAACATGGATAAAGCATTCACCGACTGGAAAGCCAGTTTTGCCAAAACGCCTGGTACAGGCACTGAGCCAGTTATCGCCACTTTTGATCCTGAGCCACTTGCAAGTTTACCAGCCAATGCTGGATGTGGTTATACTTTCACTACTACTTACACTTTAACAGATGATTGTGGTAAAACTGACTCTTGCACAGGTACCTTTACTATTGCAGCACCAGCACCAGCGGTTATAGTTGATAAACCCGACGTTGTCTTGGAAGGATGTAATCCAGCTTGGCCATCAGTGGTGTCCACTACTTACACTTTTTGTAATGTAGAAGGAACCATAAATGGTGTTGCAGGCGAAGTACAATCCAGTCAAGACGGTTGTACCCAATACATCGACTACACCTTTAATTTCACCGATCCATGTTTAAATCAAGCGGTAAGTCAAGTAACCAGGGTGAGCAGACATTATGATATGACTGCTCCGGTTATAGTTGACAAACCCGATGTTGTCTTGGAAGGATGTAATCCAGCTTGGCCAACAGTGGTAACAACTACCTACACCGATAATTGTGATGCAGGCGGAAGCATAAATGGCGTTGCCGGTGAAGTACAATCCAGTCAAGACGGTTGTACCCAATACATCGACTACACCTTTAATTTCACAGACAGTTGTTCGAACCCAGCAGCACCACAAGTAACCAGGGTAAGCAGACATTATGATATGACTGCACCAGAGATTACTTGTTCTGCTAATCTAACTATTGCTTGTAATTCGACCCCAGTATTTGAAACTCCAACTGCAACCGATAATTGTACAGCATCTAATGACATAGTAATTGTACCAGGTGAGGTTGTTATTGTAAACAATGCCGATGGTACAGTTTCACACACTATGAGCTGGTATGCTGAAGATAGTTGTGGTAATCAATCAACATCATGTAGCCAAGTAATTACAGTTCTTTCTTGTAACGCTCATTGTACTTACACTCAAGGATATTATGGAAATCTTGGTGGTATGTCTTGTGCTGGTGAAGGTGATACAAAATCATATACTACAACAGAACTAATAGCAAAAGCTCTTGGTTCTTATAGTGGTGGAACAATGACTATCGGTTTGCCTGGACAATCTGTATTTATGACAGCTCCAGATGATATTGATGATATTATTAGAGTTTTACCTGGCGGAGGAGGCAGTTATGCTTTGCTTGCCGGTGACATTCAAATAAGCTCATCTGACTTCTCTTCTTATTTGAGAAAAGGCAATATCAACAATACCTTATTGGCACAAACCATCACTTTGGGACTTAATTTAGGTATCGATAGTGACTTGGGTGATTTCGTTTTACAATCAGGAACATTGGCAACTGCAGCACCAGAAGGTGGTTGTGGTTTTG